>CAIOLR010000214.1 GCA_903859135.1 uncultured bacterium
GTAGCCATTTTATGTCTTTTTCTTTTTTTACCGCTTGGCATAACTTTAATTTTTTAAATATTATTAATCTACTTTTTTTAATTCTTTTACTTTACGATCCACAAACTGACCCAGACCAGGATCTGCTGCTAATTTTTTTGTTTTAATATATGCGCCGATCGCATTTTCATTCATTCCCATATTCTCATAACTAGACGCGAGGTAAAACCAAGCTTCCGGCTGATTGGTTTGAGAAATAACCACTTCAAAACGCTTCACCGCTTTTTCATACTGACCTGTCTTCATAGAAAATAAGCCTAAACTCATATTCGCCTTCACATTCTTGGGATCCTCCTTTACCACATCACGTAATAAAAAAATACCCTTCATGGGTTCTGCAGTTCCACTTACGTAGGCCACCCCCATTCCTATTTTTGCATCTAAGCTATTAGGTTGTAACACTTCTGCTTTTTGGTACGCTACAATCGCTTTCTGAACCAGAACAGGCTGTACTAAACTGTCTTGGGTATTCTGGTATGCATTGGTAAACTTATCACCAGCTTTCAACCAACTAGCGTATGTTTTGTCTATGTTCGCAATAAGCTCGTAATAAAATGCACTCGGAGCAGGCGCATTGACATCGTCCCACTTTTGAGCTAATTGCTTTTGTAATTTTAATTTCTCAACCGAAGAGGCATACTTTAGCGCATCCTCAAGATCCGTAATTTGGTGTGACAAATTTGCACTGAGGGCCTGCTTTGCATTGACAGATACACTTTCAAGTGTCACTATCGACAGCTCCACATTCTTTGAATCCCCTCCGCGAGCCCCATCTTTTTGTTGTTTTTCAGGGCTTATTAAACCCTTAATGTCCAAAGAAAACAAAGCCGCCATCAAAACAACCACTAACCCGATGACAACAACTTGCTTTGTATTCAACATCTACAAATCAGATTACAATACTTTAGATTTTTGTTTACTTCCATTTTTTACCTTTTCTACAAAGATCTTAGCAGGCTTAAAGGTAGGTACAAAATGTTCAGGAATAATGATTGTCGTATTTTTAGAAATATTGCGAGCTGTCTTTTTTGCTCTTTTAGTTACTAAAAAACTACCAAATCCTCTTACGTACACATTCTTACCACTAACCATAGCGCTTTTTACTACACTAAAAAATGCCTCTACAGTCTCTTGCACATCCACTTTCTCAATCCCTGTTTTAGTAGATATTTCTGCAATAATTTCTGCCTTGGTCATGTTTAATAAAATTTTATGTTCAACAATACTCCCCTGTTTTCCAGCTTTTTCGGGCCTCAAAGGTATTAGTTTAAATTTTATTTTGGAAATAAATTACAGTTTTTCACATGTTTAACTATTTTTCAGTGGCTGTGAAGCTATCATGAACCAGACTAATTTTCAGGATTTGATAAGTGACAGCTCATGATGGTTACATCAGAACACAAAACGGCTGCCGATTAACTTCCAAGTTGAGAGGAGACCAATGTACATCTTTCTATTTCACTGTAATTAATTTTTGTTCATATAGATTTTCAAGATGTCCAAAAGCCAAAATATTTTTCTCAGGTATGTTGTTTTTTCTTAAAATCACTTCAAACTCATTGGCATGCGCGGGCTCAATGGCTACCAATAAACCGCCACTCGTTTGAGGATCAGCAAGAATATATTTTTGACGATCAGTCAGTGCGGCAATATGATGGCCATAGCTTGTCCAATTACGATTGGTACCACCAGGTATCGACTTTTGATCCAAATATGTATCCAGCATCTCCATTTTAGGCACTTTATCAAATTCAACAAGTGCTTGAAGCTTACTTCCTTCACACATTTCTACCAAATGCCCTAGCAAGCCAAATCCGGTCACGTCAGTCATGGCTTTGACATAAGACAATTTACCTAACACTTCGCCAATACTATTGAGTTTTGCCATCGATTGGGACGCTACATCCGCATGCTCTGCTTTGAGTATTCCTTTTTTTTGTGCAGTGGTTAAAATACCAACACCCAGGGCTTTGGTTAAATAAAGAAGGCAACCTGCCGTAGCGGTCGAATTTTTTTTCAAATGATCAGTCTCCACCATTCCATTCACTGCCAAACCAAAAATGGGTTCGGGACAATCAATACTATGCCCCCCTGCCAAACTAATTCCTGCTTCTGCACAAATGGAACGCGCTCCCTCCAATACTTTTTGGGCAATTTCTGGTGCAATTTTATCAATAGGCCATCCTAAAATAGCAATTGCCAAAATGGGCTTTCCACCCATCGCATACACATCGCTGATCGCATTAGCAGATGCTATACGCCCAAAATCGAAGGGATCATCTACAATAGGCATAAAAAAATCGGTGGTCGAAATGAGTGCTGTTCCATTTCCAAGATCATAAACGGCAGCATCATCTCGCGTATCGTTTCCAACCAACAAATGAGCATCAGCTGGGGATTTAATGGGACTGTGTAATATCTTATCTAAGATAGCTGGACTGATTTTACAGCCACATCCAGCACCATGAGAGTACTGGGTAAGTTTTATTTCTTCTATTTCGTTTGTGTTCATTCGGTAAGGTTAGATTCTAAATTAATTTTTCGGGTCTTTTCTAAGATCAATACAGCATTCTTTGAGGCATCAGTACCCTCACATTTTATTTCATATACACGCGCTGCAGCCCGCGCATTTTGGCCAATCTGATATGTTTTGTCGTAATAAACCAATACCCATCGAATAAAATCACTCATTCGATTTTCTTCAATTGCCAACAACGCACTTTTCGTTTGCTCTGGGCCTAAACGCTTGCTGATTTGCTGTGTACATGCGATCAAAAAATCTTGATCCAGACTGCCATATTCATCAACCAAAAATTGTATGCGTTCTTTTATGGGAACAACCAGTTTAATGACTTCTGCAGCGCGCATTTGTATCCATAGTGGATTTGGAATGACTCGCTTCCCTATCGTGATACTTTCATCCTCGAGCCAAAGACGCTCGCGATTATCCATTTTTTGCAATACGGAGGCTAAATTATTTTCAAATTGCTCCTGCGTAGGCTGAATCAACTTCCCCATCGAACCGTAAGCTGATCCCTGATGTTGAGCCAAATCTTCCAGATCAATCACTTGTTCGCCTTGTTTTTTGAGCTCACGCAATACATTTGTTTTCCCAGAGCCAGTCATCCCACCCAAAATAAGTAAGTAGAAAGGTTGAGCAAATGCATCCAGCACCCATCGGCGGTATTTTTTGTACCCACCTTGGAGTAGGTACACCTCAAACCCGTACATATCAAATGCCCATGCCATCGCGCCACTTCGCATACCACCACGCCAACAATGAATAGCTATTTTTTTATTGGGAGCCAATTCGAGTGCTTGTTCAATAAAACCCGACCATTTGGGACCAGTAAGATCAAACCCCAACAGAACAGCTTCTTCACGGCCGCGCTGCTTGTAACACGTGCCTACCTGTACGCGTTCCTCATTACTAAAAATGGGTAAATTATATGCTCCACAAATATGTCCTTGATTAAACTCTAAAGGCGTACGAACATCCACCACCGGAATAGTTTTAGGAAGATTCATGTACTCATCGATGGCGAGCGTATGAATCATGACCGCTGCAACTGACGTAAATAGAGCTGAATGGTGTTTTCAAGACCTAGATACAAAGCATCACAAATCAATGCATGCCCAATACTAACTTCCAAAAGATGGGGTATTTGCTGCGCGAAATAAGCCAGATTATGCAAGTCGAGATCATGCCCAGCATTCATGCCCAAATTTAGTTGATGCGCAATTGTTGCAGCCTCCACATAGGGTTTAATGGCTGCTTCTCGGTTGTTATGATAGGATGATGCATATGCTTCAGTATATAATTCTATCCGATCGGTTCCTGTTGTAGCTGCTGCTTCGATCATATTTTTGATCGGATCCACAAAAATAGAAACACGTATGCCAGCAGATTTAAACTCGGCAATCATATCCTTTAAATAGGCCTGATATTTGATCGTATCCCAACCTTGATTGGAAGTTATTTGTCCTTTTTTATCAGGCACCAAAGTAACTTGTGTTGGTTTATTTGCCAAAACCACCCCCACAAATGCATTTTCGGTGGGGTTGCCTTCAATGTTAAACTCGGTAGCAATGACTTTTTTCAGATCGTATACATCTTGATAACGAATATGTCGCTCATCTGGCCGTGGATGCACGGTGATTCCTTGTGCCCCGAAACGCTCGGCATCTAATGCCACTTTTACTAGATCGGGATTATTACCACCACGTGAATTCCTCAGGGTAGCAATTTTATTGATATTTACCGAAAGTTTTGTCATCGATCAAAAATAGGAAAACCCTTCCGAACTTATCGAAAGGGTTTTTAAATATAGGGTACTGATATTTGCGTATTGAGATCCCCAGGGTATGCTGACTGCCCTCAATCGCACTACGCTATACTAATAACGATAGCTATCTGGCTTAAATGGCCCTTGCGGTGTTACACCGATATATGCTGCTTGGTAATCTGTCAATACATCCAGTTCCACTCCAATTTTGGCTAGATGTAAGCGTGCCACTTTCTCATCCAAATATTTAGGTAACGTGTACACTTTATTTTCGTACTTACCAGGATTCGTCCAAAGCTCTATTTGTGCTAAAGTTTGGTTCGTGAATGAATTAGACATCACAAAAGATGGATGACCCGTTGCACATCCTAAGTTTACCAAACGACCTTCTGCCAAAACAAGAAGATCTTTGCCATCAATCGTATATTGATCTACTTGAGGCTTGATTTCTACTTTGGTATTGCCATAGTTCTTGTTTAGCCAAGCCATGTCAATCTCATTATCAAAGTGACCAATATTGCAAACGATGGCTTGAGGTTTTAGTGATTTGAAATGTTCGCCACGTAAAACATCACAGTTACCTGTAGCCGTGACCACGATGTCAGCCTCTTTAACAGCATCCGCAAATTTCTTTACTTCAAAGCCTTCCATTGCAGCTTGTAGCGCACAGATCGGATCAATTTCGGTCACGATCACACGAACACCAGCATTACGAAGCGAATCGGCAGAGCCTTTACCCACATCGCCGTAACCCGCAACAACGGCTATTTTACCAGCCATCATCACATCCGTCGCTCGACGAATGGCATCCACAAGTGACTCGCGACAACCGTATTTATTATCAAACTTTGATTTAGTCACTGAATTGTTTACATCAATGGCAGGCAAATGGAGTGTTCCATTTTTCATGCGCTCGAACAAACGATGCACACCAGTAGTAGTTTCTTCCGATAAACCTTTGATATTGGCGATTAAATCAGGGTATTTATCAAATACCATATTGGTTAAATCACCCCCATCATCTAAAATCATATTTAAAGGTTCGCTTTTTGAACCAAAATAAAGTGTTTGCTCAATACACCAATCAAACTCTTCGGCGGTCATGCCTTTCCAAGCATATACGGGAATTCCAGCAGCAGCAATTGCGGCAGCAGCATGATCTTGTGTCGAGAAAATATTGCATGATGACCAAGTCACTTTTGCACCTAGTTCAACCAATGTTTCAATTAACACAGCCGTTTGGATGGTCATGTGTAAGCATCCAGCGATATTGGCCCCTTTTAATGGCTTTGATGCACCGAACTCTTGACGCAGTGCCATCAAACCAGGCATCTCTGCTTCGGCTAATTTAATCTCTTTTCGACCCCATTCGGCCAATGAAATGTCCTTCACTTTGTAAGGAACATAATTTGTCTCTACTGATGACATAGTTTTTTCGATTTTTTAGTGATGAGCCATAAAAGTAAGGATTTTGAATAAAACAAGAAAGACTCAATTTTATTGAACGTGTGACAAATATACATTTGGGCATGCCCCTTCTGGTCGAGCTCATATTATTCCCGAAGTTCCTAGTGATTACCGATGCGAACTACAGGGGGCATTTTCTAGCCTAAGGACTGGGCCCCCACGAGTTTAATTTGGAACAGCTTATCCCATTTTTTACCTGTTACAAATAAGCGTTTGCCTTGTTTATCCCAAGCAACGCCATTCAATACGTCAGCATTCTGATTTCGTTTTTGGGTGGGGTATAAATTGGATAGATCAAGTTCGGCGATCACTTGCCCATTTTCAGGGTTGATGACCACGATTCGGTCCGTCATAAAAACATTGGCATATAGCTTTCCATCGATATACTCTAACTCATTCAGATACTCCACGGGGCCATTTTGATCGTAGACCTCCACATATCCTTCCTGTTGGAAGGTATCTTTGTTCAGAAAATAGATGGTGTTCGAACCATCGGTATTATAAATCTTCTTTCCATCGAAACATAAACCCCAACCCTCTCGTGGATTCTGACACGGAAACTCTTTGATTGGTTTTAGTGTATTCAGATCATAAATAATTCCTACGTTTTCCTTGTAGGTTAGTTGCAATATTTTATCACCGATGATGGTAATCCCTTCACCAAATATTTCGGGCCTGATCTTCGTTTTCTGCAAAACTTGACCACTTGTAATATCCACTTTGTGTAAACTGGATTTACCATACTCTCCGGCACTTTCATATAGGTATCCTTGATGATACTCCAACCCTTCCACATAGGAACTGGTGTCATGCGGAAAAACATGTTCTACCGTGTAACTAAGCTTTTTGGGAACCCGTGTTGATTTCAAAACAATATTGGTGGAGATATCCTCTCGTTGTCCACTTCTAAAAATACGCGCAATGATTAATCGATAGCCAAGCCCCAGATGATCAGTAGAGATACTGATCGGCTTCGTATCCTTCATCACAGACACTCGAACCGTATCAACAAAGACAGCAATCGAGTCGAACTTGACATCTTCTGGAATTTGCAAAGCCAATTGCACTGAATCTCCCAGATTAAAGGAGGTACCCGCCTCTGGCTTTATCCAAATGCTTGTTTCTTGAGGTTTTGAACTATTATTGGTACAGTGTAACCCCAGCAATGAAGTCAGTATGGCGAGTATAAATAATCGAAAACGCATAGCATATTTTTGGGCTAAGATACATATTCAATGTTAAGCCCTCGGCCAAAAGGCGTCCTCAATATGACGTAATATGTGTTTATCCGAAGTTTCAAATAAGATAGAAATGATGTCAAAACGAATTTCCCCTTTATGACTCATGAGGTAGATGTACTCTTCTGCTGCTCGCTCCATTGTTTTTTGTTTGGCAGCGTTCACAAAGTCCTCGGGTTGACCAAAAGCATTTCCACTTCGCGTTTTCACTTCCACAAAAACAATTTGCTGGTCTTTGTAAACAATGATATCAATTTCTGCCTTTTGAAAAGTCCAATTCCGATCCAGAATTTCATAGCCCAACGTTTCTAGATATTGACTCGCCAAAGCCTCACCCCTATTTCCTAAAAGATGATGTTTCGCCATTATTTATTAATCACCGCACCTAAAAAATTAGATATTCCCTTTTCCACTTCCTTGACTTGCATGTACCGTTTCATCAGGATCGTTTGATTGTCGATATCCACTTCGTGCTGAATTTCTTCACGGATATTTTTTAGGATGTGATCGATCTTTCGCTTTTTGAGATGAAATATCCCACCTAGTATCGTAGCTCGTAGGTTTTCCTTCTCATTTTTGACATAGATCTTACGTTTAGCATACCAGTTATCACTCAAGGTATAGGGCGATGATATTAATGAAATAACCAGATCAGCTATTGCTGCGTTTTTATGTTTGATAAAATCTTGCTCAGAAGGCAGTTGGCCCGCATCAATTTTCATTTTATACACTTCGAGAATCATCTTACACTCGATATGATCAAATTCAACATCGACCAAATTGGCAATCATGTAGGGAGCGATATAGGTCTCCGTCATGTCATCCCAATTCACCAACTCGTGACCATACGTAAGCAGTAAACGAATAATTTCTTTTTCTTGATGGGCATCTGTATTCGAAAAATTAGCCAACTGCTCTGCCTCAACAATCAGTTTGGATTCTGATAATTCAACCGCAGACTGAGCTTGCTGATAATCACGTTTCGATTTGCCTAATCGAATTTTATTGAGCTCCGAAATCAGTATTCGCTCCTCTATTTGCAATAGCGAACTACATTCTCGCACAAAAACAGAAGCTTTAATGCTATCTGGTATTTTGGCAATGCTTTCTACAATTTCACGTATAATACCTGCCTTCTTGATTGGATCGGAGCCTGCATCGTGAAGTAAAATAGAGGTTTTATAGAGGATAAAATCTTTTTGTTTTTTTTCGATATAGGATTTAAAGGCGGCACTACCTACCTGACGTACGTATGAATCGGGATCCTGCCCATCGGGAAAAGAAACAATTTTTACATTCAGCCCTTCCTCAAGTATCATATCCAAACTGCGCAAAGAAGCTTTGATTCCGGCAGTATCACCATCGAATAGAATCGTGACATTTTTTGTAAAACGACCGATTAGCCGAACTTGTTCAATGGTCAGTGAAGTACCTGAAGATGCGACGACATTTTCAATACCCGCCTGATGTACAGAGAGCACATCTGCATAACCCTCTACCAAATAGCAGTTGTCTGCATCACGGATGGCCTTTTTGGCAAAAAACAAGCCATAAAGCACATTCGATTTGTGATAAATATCACTCTCGGGCGAGTTCACATATTTGGGTACCGTTTTATCTGTTTTGAGTGTTCGTCCACCAAAACCGATCACTCGCCCCGTAAAACTATGGATGGGAAATATCACCCGACCACGGAACCGATCGTACAGCCTGTCGCCATCTTTTCGAATGGTAAGGCCCGTCTCTTCTAAAAACCCAGACTGGTACCCCTCCAAGAGTGCTTGCCGCGTCAATCCATCCCAAGCCTCGCACGAATAGCCTAATTCGAACTTATTAATGACATCATCACGAAAGCCACGCTCTTTGAAATAACTTAGTCCAATATTATTTCCCTCTGTCGTTTCCTTCATCTGGGTTTGGAAAAATTTACCAGCCCATGCCGACAGAATAAATAAGCTTTCTTTATGATCATTAACGAGCTGTTCCTCCGACGTATTCTCCGTTTCCTCGAATTCTATTTGATACTTGTTAGCCAAATAGCGAAGTGCTTCGGGATAAGAAGCGTTTTCGTGGTCCATCACAAAACGAACTGAGTCGCCACCTTTACCACAACCAAAACATTTAAAAATCCCTTTGGCTACAGATACATTGAAGGAGGGGGTCTTCTCATCATGAAAAGGACACAAACCAAGTAAGCTTGCCCCCCGTTTTTTTAAATTCACAAAATCACCTACCACCTCTTCTATTCGAGATGCTTCAATAATTTTATCGACGGTTACTTGAGAGACCATGAACTAGCAATTGATGTAATAGCACAAAAGTAGTGCTTTTAGTCTACACAAATTTCAGCAGACATGGCAAATTCACCTCCATTATCTCTTTCGTTTTCGAAGAAGATTGAGATGAGACTTTCAAAAAAATCGAAATTGGTAAGACATCCATTTTACTCCGAATTACCCCCTTAAACGATCTACTCTGCTAAGTATTTAATATCAGTTTTTGGGTGTCACTAGTTCGTTAAGTTTTAAGCGGCGATAGTACCATAGTAAATTAGTTCTTGAATGTTTGTTTTGATTTTTAGTCACGTTCGGGTCAATACCGAACTTGACTAAAAATCGATTAATGAGCAAAGAGTTGTGATTGATCGTTTTAACCTCACTCATTGAAAATGAAGATGCGTCTTTTTCTGAGATTTTCAACAACTGGGTAGCCTTTGCCAAATTAAGCACAGTTAATGCGGTATTGAA
>CAIOLR010000215.1 GCA_903859135.1 uncultured bacterium
GTTTGATAATGACAGAAGACTGTGTAGAAACTATGAGCTATTGATCGATTCTGCAGAATATATGACCAAACTATCCGCTATAAAATTATTGTTGAATAAAATTTAAACAGGCTCTTAGTAAAAAAAATTTTTTCGGTTCAAATTACATTCTGATTCCTGCAACAGCCTTTTGTTTCAGCTATAGCCGCATTTTGTATTGTTAATGAACACTTTGGCTATTATTGCCCATCCCACGAAAATGTAAAATATGGCTAAATATCTATCATTTTAGACTCACATGTCCATATTTAAATTGCTTGATGCGGACAGAAGCATATGATTACGTATTGAACTGCCAATTTTCAAACAAAGACTCATTTTATAAAAAAAACTATTGTTAAATAACGCATCAACCATATATTTAATATTCAAATAGACACTTTATGTTGAATAATTTGGGCATATTTTATGCTGATTCGAGTAAAATTTTAAACAAGTTTTCCGTTTATTTTAAAGGAAGTTTAAACAATATTGTTCTCTAGAATTACAACAAAGAGTTAAGTTCCAACCTTCGCCAACTTTCATCCATTGCACTAAATCTCTTCAAGAAGGAAAGGGTGAATTTTTTATTGCTTGTCGAAATAGGTTTTTGCTAATTCATCATACGAGGGGATTGAATGGTAATGCCACTTGTTAATTACAATTCCATCTTTGAGTAATAAGATGCCTGGGTTAGCTCGAACCATACTTTTTAGCGGAACAGCATCTGCATAAAAAAATTGCATTAAAAGCTTATTTGTTTTACTGAAAGCAGTTGAACGCTGTACCGAGCTGGAAGTTAATAGGACTGTTCTGATATTGTAATTTTCAGCTACATTCATCGTCAATGCATTTAAATTACCGAGGGCTTTTAGATCTGTTTTTTGTAGATCGTACGCTACAATAACAAAATTATAGTAAGGATGTTCTATAATTTCTGATGTGTAATCTACATCCTGTGAATCCGTAATTTTTAAATCTTTTATTTTTACGTTGTAGCCTTCCTTGATCAACTTAGTTTCAGGATCACCAGTAATATCCCAGTTAGCATCTTTCCATATTTCGGTTTTTAGATATGCTTTGTCGGTCATTTTTTTACGCTCACCTGTTTTTTTATTTTTTAAGGTGTAAGTGATTTCATACACATTTGTTGGTGCACCTGGAGGAAATTTCATCAGTTCAGGGATATTGTTCCCTATTTTGTAAGGAAGGAAATCAATGATGGGCAAATAATTATAGGTATATAATCCAAAGCTAAACGAAAGCAAAATACTAATGCCCAAAATAAATTTTTGTACTTGTTGAGAGTTGACGACTGGTTTTAGATGGGCACGCTTAATGAAAATCACCAGAATGAGTGATAGTAAAACCAAATCCTTGCTGAAGGATTGCCATGGACTCAATGGAATGGCATCACCAAAGCATCCACAAGAGGTAACTACTTTAAAAAATGCGGAGTAAAAAGTGAGAAATGTAAAAAATAGGATCAGTACTAATAATCCCCAGGATACTTTATTTGCCCAAAAACCAACGAGTAGTAAAATGCCCAGTATCATCTCCAGAGAGCAGAGTATGATCGCTATTCCAGCTGCGTAGTCATTCAAAAAAGTACAATGGAATACTTCAAAATATTCTTGCAGTTTGTATCCAAACCCAAGAGGGTCATTGGCTTTAATGAGACCCGAAAAAATGAATAAGAGTCCAACAAAAATCCGACTGAAATGGAGTGCTTTTTTGTTCATAGGTTCACTATTTTACTTTATATCTAGCTTGATTAAGGCGAATACAGAATAGTTAAGGATATCCTGGTAATTTGCTCTTACCCCTTCAGAAGCTAATGTTGCTCCTTCATTATCCTCAATTTGCTTTACGCGAAGTAGTTTCATTAAAATTAAATCTGTTAGTGAGCTGATACGCATATCGCGCCAAGCTTCTCCATAATCGTGATTTTTGGCGAACATGAGTTCTTTGGTATCGGTCACTTTTTGGTCGAAAAGCAAGCTAAGCTCATTCATGTTTAAATCAGCTTTTTTGCTGTTTTCTAGGTCTAGTTGCATCATGGCAATAACACAATAATTGATAATACCCATGTATTCCGAAGTAATATCTTCCCCAACTTTGGATAGTTGCTTTTCCTCTAATGTTCGGATGCGTTGTGCTTTGATAAATAGCTGATCAGTGATTGAATGCAGTCGTAGAATGCGCCATGCGGTTCCATAATCTTTTGCTTTTTTTAAAAATAATTCTTTACAAATTTTGATTACGGCATCGTATTCTGAGGAAGTGTTGTTGGCCAAAACGTTTGTTTGAGTGATAAATTTGTCGGTACTTTGATTGTTCATGGAGAGTAAAAGTACATTTTTTAGACAAAAATTAACACTAAATATTGGTGGAAGTTTGCTGGATCTTTCATCGCCTAGGGTGATGGGGGTGCTCAATTTAACTCCTGATTCATTTTATGATGGAGGAAAATATAATACCATAAACAAGGCATTGAAGCAATGTGCCCAAATGCTCGACGAGGGTGCTGCTATTGTTGATCTGGGAGCCTATTCATCTCGCCCAGGAGCTGAACTTGTTTCGGAAGAAGAAGAGATTAAACGCATACTTCCTGTTTTGAAAGCGATTGTGAAGGAATTTCCAAAAGCCTTGATTTCGATAGATACTTTCCGATCATCCGTTGCCAATGTGGCAATCCAAGAAGGTGGGGCAATAATCAATGATATCTCTGCAGGCGAACTGGACTCGAATATGTTTGCAACCGTTGCGCGTTTAAAAGTTCCGTATATCCTGATGCATATGAAAGGAACACCACAAACGATGAATCAGCATACAGATTACGAAAATTTGTTTACAGAGGTTTGTGGTTATTTTGTAGAGAAGATTAATCAGCTTCAGCGTTTGGGTGTGGTCGATCTTGTGATTGACCCTGGCTTCGGCTTTGCCAAAACGATCGATCAAAACTATGAGCTTTTGAACAAGCTGGATTTGTTCAAAATGCTGGGTGTTCCTATACTTGCAGGATTATCCCGTAAAATTATGATTTATACTTTTCTTGGGATTGACCCCGCTGATTCTCTAAATGGTACGACTGTTGCGAATACAATGGCTTTGTTAAAAGGTGCTAATTTGCTTCGTGTGCACGATGTGAGAGCGGCTGTGGAGGCGGTGAAAATTTGCAATAAGTTGAGTGATAGCAGTTGTTATGAATGATGAGATATGATTCGTTAACACATCATCGCATATCTATTCGTTTGCATGGATATGATTATTCGTAGATGGGGGTATGTATTGCGTGACCGGTTGCCTTCAAGCCCATTTAAGTTTATTTGGCAGGGTAATTCATGGAAAAAGGGCATTAAAGGATGCAGCTGTCATTGCCTAACAATATTGGACGAGTATTCCTTAATATTTTTCGCATGCTGTTTTAGATGAACTTGTTATCATGCACAATCAATCATGTACATCGTATTGTTGAATTACAAACGAGATTAATTAGAAGGGTAGAAGATCTTCTGCCCTTGTCAGTCAGTAACGGTCATGTTGTGAATGCAAATGCAAGGGCAGCATATTATCAGAGCTCAATACGTAACCAATAATCCTAAAAATTGTAAGCAGGATAAATAATAATGTAACATCATTTTTGAAACATGATCAATAAAGAAGAAATTGTAATCGCCTACCAAAAACTACAAGACGAAATTTGTGCTGGCCTCGAACAAGTAGATGGAGTAGGGAAATTTATGGAAGAAAAATGGGAACGTGATGGTGGCGGTGGTGGTAGAACGAGAGTATTACAAAATGGAACTATCATTGAAAGGGGAGGAGTCAACTTTTCGGCCGTTCATGGCAAGCTTCCTGAATCCGTAAAAAAAGCATTTGGTGTGGATGACGATCAGTTCTTTGCAACGGGTATCTCGATTGTGATTCATCCCAATCATCCTTGGGTGCCGATCATTCATATGAATATTCGCTATTTTGAAATGAATGACCAGATTCGTTGGTTTGGCGGAGGGATCGATCTAACACCACATTATGTGATCGACGAAGATGCGCAGTTTTTTCATCAGTATCTCAAAAAAGTGTGCGATCAGTTTAATGCATCATTTTATGCCAAATTTAAAACCTGGGCCGATGATTATTTTTACATCAAACATCGAGAAGAAACACGAGGCATTGGAGGAATATTTTACGATCGATTAACGCCCTATAGTGCTAATTTAACATGGGATCAAATTTTTGAATTTTCTAAAATCCTAGGTAAATCCTTCTTGCCTATCTACACCGAATTGATTAACCGTAATCGAAATACGTCGTTTACCGAATCACAAAAACAGTGGCAGTATCAACGCCGAAGTCGGTACGTGGAATTTAATTTGGTGTATGATGTTGGTACCAAATTTGGACTTGAGACCAACGGTCGGATCGAATCTATTTTGATGAGTTTGCCACCACAAGCCAACTGGGTTTATAATTATCAGCCAGAGGCAGATACGGAAGAGGAAAAGACCTTGAGCTTTTTAAAAAAGGGAATCGATTGGGTTTGATCTCGGTGTGTGAAATATGCGGATCATTTAACTTGTAGGGGCAGAAAATTTTCTACCCCTACAGTCATTTCTATAGCCCAACAGCACCAATTTTCCTGAGTGTCTTTCTGTTTTTACGGCCGTGAATAAATTGGTAAAATATGGCGTAAATAACAGGTAATATAAGTAGTGTGAGGATGGTTGAAGTGACCAGTCCACCTATTACAACGATGGCAAGAGGCTTTTGAGTTTCGGAACCAATACCTGTTGATAGGGCTGCGGGCATCAAACCAATGGCAGCCATGAGTGCCGTCATGATCACAGGACGTACCCTGGAGATGACACCATCTAATATTGCTTCATCTAAGTGCATGTTGTTTTCTAAATTTTTACGAAACCTGGAAATTAAGATCACACCATTTTGGATACAAACACCAAACAAAGCAATGAAGCCAATACCGGCAGAAATGCTAAAATTGATGCGTGTCAGATGCAATGCAAGTATGCCTCCAATCAGCGCAAAAGGTACATTTAATATCACCAAGAATGCGTCCTTCACATTTCCAAAAGTGACAAATAGAATGATAAAGATAACGACCAAGCAAATAGGTACAACGTTTGCTAGTGTAGCGGATGCTCTGATTTGATTTTCAAATTCACCGTTCCATGTAAATTTGTATCCTGGGTCCAGGGAAACCAATTTGTTGACTTTTTGTTGAGCTTCGCCTATCGTACTTCCTAAATCCCGTTCACGTACCGAGAACTTGATAGCGATATAACGTGTATTATTATCACGATAAATAAATGCAGGCCCTGTAATCATTCGTATGGAAGAAATTTCTTTCAGCGCAATTTTAGATCCGTTAAGGGTAGGGATCATCAAATTTTCAATTTTGCTCTGGGTATCTCTGAAATTTTTCTGATAACGAACAACGATATCAAATTTACGCTCACCTTCATACAGCTGAGTAGCTGATTTTCCACCGATAGCCATTTCTATCACCGAGTTAGCATCGGCAATATTAACCCCATAAAGAGCCATTTTACCTTGGTTTAGTTCTATTCTGAACTCGGGTTGTCCAAGGTTGCGTCGGACACCTAAATCTTCTATTCCTTTAACAGTTTTGAGGACCTTCATGACTTCATCTGCTTTTTTATGCAGTGTGTTAAAGTCTGGTCCAAATATTTTTACAGCCATTGCGGCTTGTACCCCAGCCACTGCTTCTTCCACATTATCGCGTATGGGTTGTGAGTAGTTGTAAACGATACCAGGAAGTTTGGTGAGTTGTGTATTCATCTCATCGATGAGTTCGTCTTCGGTGACATGCCTTTTCCATTCTTTCTGTGGTCGAAGGTCAACTTGTATTTGTACATTATTAAATCCCTTGGGGTCTGTGCCATCATTGGTTCTACCTACTTGCCCTAATGTTTGCTTTACTTCAGGAAATTTGGATAAAATTTCCATCATTTTATGATTCATGCTTTGAGCTTCTGTCAAAGAAACACTCATGGGTAATTCGGCCTCCACCCACAGTGCACCTTCATTCAGCTGAGGTAAAAACTCAGTGCCCAACAGTTTGGCTGAAGCAAATGTGAATAGCATAATAATGACAGATATGGTAATACTAAGCTTTTGATGGTGATAAGTAAAACCAAATAACTTACGAATGCCATTTTCAAAAAAAAGAACAATTGGATTGTGTTTTTCTTTTACGTCTTTTCGTAAAAGAATACTCGATAGGGCAGGAACAAAGGTTAGTGTAAAAATAAGAGCACCTAATAAAGCAAATCCGAGGGTGTATGCCAAAGGGGAAAACATTTTTCCTTCTACCTTCTGAAAGGCAAAAATTGGAATTAAACACGTGATGATAATTAGTTTGGAGAAAAATATTGATTTTCCCATCTCCGACCCCACATTTTTTAATAGTCCGAGTTTAGCTAGGCCATTGAATTTTTTCATACCCACTTCCTTTGCTCGATGGTCGAGGGCGACGAATATTCCCTCGACCATCACTACTGCACCGTCAACGATAATGCCAAAATCGATTGCTCCCATGGATAAGAGATTGGCCGTCATTCCCTTGATACGCATGCATATAAATGCAAATAGTAGGGCAAGTGGAATGACTAAAGCAACGATGATTGTGGTCCGCCAATCGGCCATGAATAAAAATACGATGCAAGTGACGAGTATGATACCCTCTAATAGGTTGTGGATCACCGTTTCAGTCGCATAATCCATCAGGTTTGTTCGGTCGTAAAACGTATCTATTTTTACGTCTTTAGGCAGAATATTTTCATTTAGATCTTTAACCTTAGCTCGAATGGCTTTTAGAACTTCCGATGGATTTTCTCCTTTACGCATCACAATAATACCCTCTACGACATCCTCATTTTTGTCGCGCGAAACATGACCGAGGCGAGGTTTCGCACTTTCTTTGATATCCGCCACATTTTTGGCTAGTATGGGTACGTTGTTTACATTTTTAATAATAATATTTCGAATTTCATCAATATTGTCGATCAGGCCAATGCCACGCACGACATAGGCTTGGTCATTTTTTTCAATAATGTCACCTCCAACATTGATGTTGCTATGGGATATGGCATTGTAGAGATCCAATGTACTTAAACCATATTTTTGCAATAAATTGGGGTTAACACTGACCTCAAATGTTTTTTCTTCACCTCCAAAACTGTTTACATCCGCTACACCAGGTACTGATTTGAATTGACGATCTAATACCCAATTTTGAAGCGTAGAAAGTTCCCTAATTGACTTTGTTTTACTTCGGAGTGTATAGCGATAAATTTCTCCAGTAGGGCCATATGAGGGTTGAACATCTGGTTTTACCCCATCTGGTAAATCCGCTCCTCCTAGTCGACTCAGCACCTGTTGACGGGCAAAGGCATCATCTACATCGTCATCGAAAATAATGCGGATATAGGATAAGCCAAATGCGGAAGTAGTACGCAGGTTAGATTTTTTTTGCACAGAATTAAGCACTATTTCCATCGGGATGGTGATGAATTTCTCTACCTCTTCGGCACTACGTCCAGGCCATTGTGCGATGATGATGATTTGAGTGTTTGTTACATCTGGAAAGGTCTCAATGGGGGTTTTTAGGTAACTCCATACACCCAGTGCAACGAGTATTAATGTTAAAAAAAATACAAAAAACCGATGGCGTAAGGAAAAATGTATGATGATTTTTATAAGACTGTTCATTTGTTTTTTTTTAGAGTTCATCCTATGAATCCTCTCCTTTGGAGAGGGCAGGGTGAGGCTTTCTACTCCTCAATCAGCGCGTTATATAAAAACAATTGGTTCTTTGAAATGATCCGATCACCTGGTTTTAGTCCTGATGAAATATAACTACGCCCATCAATCGACTTATCTAAGCTTACTTCCTGTACTTTTAAGTTGCAAGTACCATTATAAACAACCACAAAATTTTTACTACTGTCGAAAATGATAGCAGAGGAAGGAATATCAACAGCTTCGTTGGTTTCATCGTGGGTAATGAGGACGTTGGTAAACATCTCAGGTTTTAGTTTCAAATCAGGATTCGGCAATGAAATACGTATTTTCATGACTTTGTTATCAGGATCAAGTACTGCACTTATTTGATCTATTTTTCCATAAAATATTTTATCTGGATAGGCCAAGGTAGTTACCTGCGCATGATAGCCCTCCTTTACTTTGTCTATATCGGTTTCAAAAACGTTAGCCCAAACCCAAACGTCCTTTATGTCCGATATGGTGAATAGATTATCGCTATTATCGGTCCGGATGAAATTACCTTCGTTTATTTTTCTTTGTGTGATATAGCCACTGATGGGCGCTTTAATGATGTAATTGCCATTTTGGTCGGTATTATCGTTGCCATTAATTTTAATCAGTTGCTCTATTTTGCGGTTTGCTGATAAAGCCTTATTGTAATTCTCTTTGGCTTCGGTATAATCACGTTCACTGGCAATCCCATTTTTATATAATTGTTCTGCAGCATCCAATTGACGTTTGTATATAGCCATGTCTGATCTGGATGAGAATAAATCGGAATAATTTCCTGTAACGTCAGCACTTTTGATAATCGCTAGAATCTGTCCCTTTGTCACCTTATCACCGAGCGAAACCTTTACATCGGTTACTCTTCCGCTTACCATTGGGAATATTTTAATCACATTATTGTCATCTACTGTAACCTCACCACTTAGATTAAGTCCATTTTTGATGTGTACCAATTTTGCAGTGTCAATGGATATCGTTTTGGCCAAAGAGTCGCTGATACATACGTGTTTTTTTTCTACAATCTTGGTTTGGTCGTGGCAGGCAGAGAGGCCTCCTAAAGTACAAGACAGTAATAATAAAAGTTTAGTATCCATATTTAATCAGGTATGATCATATTTGTTTTACTGAATGATTGATGTGCCAACCGCATAATTTATTTCGGCAATAGCATGGTGCATATTAAACTGTTGTTCTAAAATTTTAAGCTTCACATCCTTGTAAGATTCGAAAAAATCGAGGAACTCAATAAGACTGATTTGACGTTGTTGATAGCTTTTTAGCATGTTTAGGAACAGTCCGTCGTGCTTGCTGTAAAACTCTTGCTCATTAGTTGTATTAAATTCATGAGCTTGTTTGTAGTCCTGTAGTGCGTTAAATATTTGAGCTTTTATCTGTAGCTCGAGGCCATTCAGCTGTGCTTCCTCCGACTTGATATTGAGTTTAGCAGCTTTGATGTTTCCTTGATTCCGATTGAAAAATGGTAGTGGAAACTCAATCCCCAATCCCCAATAGTTAGGCGCATAACTATTTGCTTTGTCATAAAAAAATCCCACCGAAACATCGGGAATAGCCAAGGCTTTTTGTAAACTTAGATTATGATTGGCAGATTGAAATTGTATTTTTTCTGATAAGTAATCCGCGCGTGAGGCCTTTGCTTTTTCAAATAGATCATGTAGATCAAAATCTAAATTAGCTGGAGCTGCTTGTATATCCGATGGTTTGATAAAAACAAGACCATTGATCCCGAGCGAAGTCTGTAAATCGGTTTGTAAATCCGTGATTTTATTAATAATCTCTTGCTTGTCGCTTCTTAATGAAAAAAGCAAAGTTTGAATACGTATATTTTCTTTTAGTGAAATATTACCAGCTTGGTACAAGGCCTCCATACTTTTGAGTAAGCTAGAAGTCGCGTCAATTTCATTTTGATGGATTTTTTGTTGTTCAATGAGGTTATTTAGTTGGTAGAAGTCCAGCGTGATATTATATTTCAAATTACGCATCAAGTCATCGAATGCAGCTTGTTGTATTTGTTCATTATCTTTTGCTAATTGAATTTGTTTTCCTCTTTTTCGGGCTGTTCTAAAGACTTGTTGGATTTGAAAATAAATTTCCCCTTTGCCATCCGCGTGATTAAATAATCTATCTGTACCGTCGTACACATTTTGACTTGTGGACAAGTCGGGGTTATCCCATAATTTGGCTTGTTTGGTTAAGGCTTTAATTGCATCTACATTGTACTTTTGTGCAATTAAACTGAAATTATGTTTTAGAAATAGTTCTTCAGCCTCTTTGATATTGATTTTTAAAGTGTCTATTTGAGCAAATGCAAAAAAAGGAAAAAATGAAATTGCATGAAATATTTTAATTTTGTAA
>CAIOLR010000216.1 GCA_903859135.1 uncultured bacterium
ATTTTACCGTTTCTGTTGATCTGATTGGTCAGGGTTGTACAACCGGAGTTTCTGCCTCAGATCGCTCTAAAACAGTTTTAGCACTTTGTAATCCGAATACTAAACCAGAAGATCTGGGCAGACCTGGTCATATATTTCCTTTGCGTGCGAAAGAGGGTGGGGTACTTCGTAGAGCGGGCCATACAGAGGCAGCTGTTGATTTGGCTAAACTTGCTGGTTTTGATGCAGCAGGCGTCATTGTCGAAATTATGAAGGAAGATGGTGAAATGGCGCGCTTACCTGATCTTTTAAAAATTGCCAAAAAATTTGACCTCAAGATTATATCCATTGAAGATATTATATCTTATCGTCTTAGTACGGAGTCGTTGATTGAAAAAGAAGTAACCATTAAACTGCCAACTGAATGGGGTGATTTTGAGATGGTTGCTTATACGCAGGTGAATACTAGACAGCAGCATTTAGCATTGGTGAAGGGGGGGTGGGAGCCCGACGAGTCCGTACTTGTGCGTGTCCATAGCTCGTGCGTGACGGGGGATATTTTTGGTTCTTGCCGTTGTGATTGTGGGTCTCAATTACATAAAGCAATGGAAATGATTGAGAAAGAGGGGAAAGGTGTTATTGTTTATATGAATCAGGAAGGACGCGGGATAGGCTTAATTAACAAAATGCACGCATATAATCTTCAACAAAATGGGCGAGATACCGTTGAGGCAAATATAGAGCTTGGCTTTCAAGCAGATCTGAGAGACTACGGAATTGGTGCTCAAATACTACGTGATTTGGGTGTTACAAAAATGCGTTTAATGTCGAATAATCCTACTAAGCGTGCTGGACTGGTGGGCTATGGTCTCGAAGTAATGGAGAATGTTCCCATTGAAATTGAATCGAACCAGCATAATCAAGGGTACCTAAAAACGAAACGAGATAAGATGGGGCACAACATTATGAAAACATCATGAAGCTTTTCTTATAACAAGGATGGATTAGTAAAATCAGCGTAAGATCTCGAAAAATCCATTCATTTGGTAATGATCAATATCAAATACGAAATAGCCCAATTTTTCTTAATTCGGCTATTTCGTACAGCAGGCTAAATCAAAATACTTGCTGTGAAACTAGTATTTTTGTTTTATCCTTATAACCGTGTAGGCTGGGGTTTTCAATAATTTCTTTTATTGCAATGAGTCGATATACATACGTAGCTGTTTCATGATTCAGCTTCATCTTGAAATAATTATCATGATTTTCTCGAGCCATTTGTCGTTTTATACGACCCTCTCCACCATTGTAAGCAGCGGCAGCTAAAGCCCAATTATCGAACTCTGAATGCAAAAATTTAAGGTATTTGCACGCTGCTACAGTCGCTTTTTTCATTTCATGACGCTCATCAACAGTAGCATTCACTCGTAGGCCAAAGTCTCTTGCCGTTTGAGGCATAAATTGCCAATGGCCTGATGCTCCTTTAGGAGAAGTCCCACTCAGTAAGCCACTCTCCACCAATGGCATGTACTTAAAGTCTTCTGGTATATTGTATAATGCTAGGATCGGCTTTATAACTGGAAACCATTTCTTAGCCTTATCGTGTAGAATATTCGTCTGCAGATTATTATAGTGATAAACTGCTAATATCCGTTTCATTTGCTTCTGTACCTTCGTGTCATCTGCAGGTAAAGGCTCATTAGAAAAGTGGAGTGAGTGGTAATAAGCATCATTTATTACGTTCTTCTCATCTACTTTTGCTCTACTAGGTTTAACGTGTTTGGTGGGAGTCTGGTAAATAAATAGTTCAGCCCCAATAAACATAATTAATAATAACATCGATGTTATCACATGTTTCTTTATCATAATCCTTCCCTTCGTTTGCGTTTAATTAAAAAAAAACGTTGCAAATGTATTAAAAAATATTCAAAATTTCTAATGTCTTGTAAATTGTTTTCTAATTTGAAGGGTGTGTATTAAGATTGATCTTGGTATTAGTATAGTACAATCAATCAGGAATAGTAGCTTTGATGCTCAGTAATTGGTGTACAATCAATCAGCTATTAAAAACAAAAATAGGCTACCCACAAAGGCTTTTTGTGGGTAGAATGCTACCCATGAGTGGGCTATTGATTAAGATTAGTGATTAAGCTGTTAGCCTGAAGACTAGGATCATACAGATTCGAATTTTAAAAATTTCGAACAGGGAAGGAGTGATTTTTAGCTCGCTGGAAAAGTGATACTATTTGTAAAATTTTCCAAATATGCCTAATGGTAGTTTGCATCCACTGGTTGCTTGTAGGTAGAGTTCTCCAGTTTCCAGATTTTCTGCATTTGGAAATGACGAACGAATGAGGTTTTCTACAATTACAGAAGAAAAGCCCAAAGAGTACGTGTTCAGAATCAAAAAATGTTCTTCGTCTAAAAGCTTCACAACATCGTGCATCATTTCCTGTATGCTGTCTTCTAGTTTCCATTTTTCACCGTTGGGGCCATGACCATAGGCCGGGGGATCAAGAATAATCCCATTGTATTTTTTTCCTCGTTTGATTTCACGTTTGACAAATTTGAGTGCATCATCGATTACCCAGCGAATATTGTCTAATTTGGAAAGTGTTTGATTTGCATTAGCCCAAGTCACTACTTGTTTGATCGAATCTACATGGGTAACATCAGCACCTGCAGCGCGTGCAGCAAGTGAGGCACCACCAGTATAAGCGAATAGATTAAGGACTTTGGCCTGCTGGTTTTTAAATCTTTTCACCTGTTTGGTAATGTAATCCCAGTTGACGGCCTGTTCTGGGAAAATTCCAACATGTTTGAATGATGTGAGTGCTAGACGAAATTGGATACACACTTCTTTGTTTTTATAAGATATATGCCAACTGTCGGGTGTATTGGACTTTTTCTTAACCCATTCTCCTGAAGTAGCAGAGCGACCTCTAAAACGAATATGATGTCTTTTGGTCCACTCGGTTTCGGTTAATCCTTTGTTCCACACGGCTTGTGGTTCTGGGCGTATCAAAATCAGGTCGCCAAAGCGCTCCATTTTTTCAAAATTTCCACAATCAATTAGTTCGTAATCGTCAAAATGTTGTGGACTTAAAAGGTGAATCATATTGGATTGATAGTTTTAGAACCCTCTCTTTTGGGACATTGAGCCTGTCAAAATGGAGAGGGTAGGGTGAGGCTCTTACTTTAGTAGTTTCTTCATAAACTTGCTGGCAAACACAAATTCATTTAATTCTTGGTTATTTGTGGAGGTAATCTCCTTATTGGAGCCTTCCCACCATTTTTTGCCTTGATGTAAAAAAATAATATTTTCACCGATACCCATCACCGAATTCATATCATGTGTCACAACGATGGTGGTTGTTTTGTACTCTTCGGTAATTTCTTGAATGAGTTCATCAATGACAATGGAGGTTTTAGGATCAAGGCCCGAGTTTGGTTCATCACAAAACAAATATTTGGGATTCATCGCGATTGCTCGTGCAATGCCTACGCGTTTTTTCATCCCTCCAGAAAGTTCGGATGTTAGTAGTTTGTTGTTTCCAGCTAGGTTTACTCGTTCTAAACAAAAATTTACGCGTTCCAGCTTCTCTTGATCGCTCTGCTCGGTAAACATATTGAGGGGGAACATAATATTCTCTTCTACACTCATCGAGTCGAATAAAGCGGATCCTTGAAAGAGCATACCGATCTCGGTACGAACCTCAATTCGTTCTTCAAAATTCATGGAAGTGAAATTTCGATTATCGTAAAAAACAGAACCTGAATCAGGCTCATGTAGTCCTACCATACATTTCAACAAGGTGGTTTTTCCAGAGCCCGATCCCCCAATAAGCAAATTGGTAATCCCGTCTTTAAAGTCGGCAGAGATACCTTGCAGAATAGTGCGATCACCAAAGCTTTTCTGAATATTTTTGATCTTTATCATAACAATAGTTGGGCAACAAGATAATCTGCAAATAAGATCATAATGCAACTAATTACTACAGCTTTCGTACTGGATTGACCAACTTCTAGCGCACCTCCATCCGTATAAAACCCTTGATAAGCGGCAACAGACGTAATAATAAAGGCAAAAATAACGGATTTGATCATGGATACGGTAAAGGTGAAGGGGTCAAAACCAGTGGTTAAACCCTCTATAAAGCTTTGTGGAGTTACTGCTCCCGAAATGGTACCTGCCAGGTAACCACCTAAGATGCTTAAAGCGATAGATATCGTAACTAGTAATGGAATCATGGTTATCGCTCCCACTATTTTGGGAAGGATGAGATATCCAGGTGAGTTTATTCCCATAATTTCGAGCGCATCTATTTGCTCGGTTACCCGCATGGTGCCTATTTGTGAGGCTACACTCGATCCTATTTTACCAGCAAGTACAATGGCCGAGATGGTTGGACTTAGCTCTAAAATAGATGAATCGCGAACGATACCTCCAATCACTGATCTTGGAACAAGATCGCTAACTAATTGAAAAGCAGTTTGTACAGTAGTAACAGCACCCAGAAATATAGAAATGATGCAAATGATTCCCAATGAACCGACACCCATATAGGTCATCTCTTTGAAAATTTCTTTACGATAAATGTTCCATCGTTCTGGTTTTCGAAAAACGGCTTTTAGAAGTAAAATATACTTGCCTAACGAATACAATATCATCAATACGGATTGGCTAAATCTTTAGATGGTACAATTATAGTATAAAATTATCATCTAAGTCTTCATTGGTTAAAATAATATAAATTACTATCATGTGTCTCTTAAGACTGATGGGGGTGTTTTTAAATGTATGATGGTTTTTTTGAAGAAAAAACAGTACAAGATCTTCTCAAATGATTGAAAGATACTCAAGTAAATTTCGGGTGAATGGCTGCTTGAAAAGCTTTCAAACGAAGTATTCCCTACTGAAAAGTACCTTGTCTGAAAATATTTTGCTAAA
>CAIOLR010000217.1 GCA_903859135.1 uncultured bacterium
ATGGGTTTCGACAAAATCGAAGCCCATTTTTTTGTGCTTTTGTTTACATTGAGCGCATGCAATCCTATGACCAAAAAATAACGATTAAAGCGTGGGCTGAAGAAGACCGCCCTCGCGAAAAGCTGGCCACAAAAGGTAAACGTTTTTTAAGTGATGCTGAACTTATCGCCATCTTGATTGGATCTGGAAACAAAAACGAGAGTGCCGTTGAATTAAGTAAACGTATTCTTCTGGCTTGCGACAATAGCTTAGCCCAATTGGGAAAATTAAGCATCCAAGAGTTATCTAAATTCAAGGGAATAGGAGAGGCCAAAGCAATTTCGATCATCGCTGCTTTAGAATTAGGGCAACGAAAGAAAGATACCCCTGCGATTCAAAAGGCTCCGATTAGCTCGAGCCGAGATGCGTACCAATTCATTACATCTCAATTTGCAGACTTGAATCATGAGGAGTTTTGGATGCTACTACTTAATCGTGCCAACAAAGTTGTTTCGAAACATTTGATTAGCAAAGGAGGGCAAGCAGGCACCATCGCCGATCCAAAAATTATTTTTCAGACAGCCCTCGAAAACCATGCAGCATCACTCATTTTTGCACATAATCATCCATCGGGTAATTTAAAACCCAGTCAGGCTGATATTGATTTAACCCGCAAATTGATTGCCGCTGGCCACTTGTTAGATATTGCTGTTTTGGATCATTTGATAGTCACTGATCATGATTTTTACAGTTTCGCTGACGAGGGGATGATGTGATGAGTGACTTCTTATCAAATCACCAGGATTTAATGCCCAATTAACCTCCACGATTGCTTAAATTTGCCTCCCCGATTCCTACTTTCAAAATCGAAGTCGTTGGAACACGGATATATTTCAAAAAATCAACATGTATGTTTGAAAATAAAGGTCGTACGGAGCTCAACCAATTGGGCGAATTCGGGTTAATAGATCATCTGACAAAGGATATCGAATTACAAAATAAATCGTCCATCAAGGGTGTAGGTGACGATGCCGCAGTGCTGGATTTTAACAATAAAAAGACACTCGTTTCCACCGATCTTTTGTTAGAGAATATACATTTCGATTTAGCCTATACTCCCCTGAAACATTTAGGTTATAAAGCTGTCCAAGTCAACCTAAGTGATATTTATGCGATGAATGGCACTCCTAGCCAGGTAACTGTTTCGATAGGCTTGTCTAGCAAGTTTCCGCTGAAGGCTGTGGAAGAAATTTATTCAGGCATTCACATTGCCTGCAAAAAATATGGGGTCGACTTAGTTGGAGGAGATACCTCATCGTCCAAACAAGGCTTGGTAATCAGCGTGACCAGCATTGGCTATGCCGACGAAAAAGATATTTGCTATCGCGATGGCGCACAAGAAGGGGATTTAATTTGTGTGTCGGGCGATTTAGGAGCGGCATATATTGGTCTGCAATTACTCGAGCGCGAAAAATTAATTTATCTCGAAAACCCCAATATTCAACCCGATTTGGAAGGGAAAGATTATATCGTTGAGCGCCAGCTAAAACCTGAAGCCCGAAAAGATATTATTGAATCACTAAAAGAATTAAAAATAAAGCCCACAGCCATGATTGATGTATCAGACGGTTTGGCATCGGACATATTACACATCTGCAAACAATCCAATAAAGGGTGTAATCTATATGAGGAAAAAATACCACTTGATCCGATGACATTTGATACGGCTCGAGCGTTCGGGATTGATCCAACAACGTGTGCACTTAATGGGGGAGAGGATTATGAGTTGTTATTTACGATCACACAGGCAGACTACGATAAAATCAAGCACAGTGCTGACATCAGCGTTATTGGGCACATCACGGATCCCGCATCTGGATGCCACCTCATTTCTAAATCAGGTAATGTTCATCCATTGAAAGCACAAGGTTGGAATGCCTTTAAAGAAAATTAGTTCGGATAGAATCATTAAAAACAAGGTAACCATGACTATTAGAAAAGCAACACTGGATGACTATGATGCCATATGGAACATTTTCGAGACCGTAATCCAAACGGGTGATACCTATCCTTTTAGTCCAGACACGAACAAGGAAAGCCTTACCAAAAATTGGTTTGCCGATTATATGAATGCCTATGTGATGGATCAAAATGGACAAATTATTGCCACTTATATGCTGAAACCGAATCAAGTTGATTTAGGGTCGCATATTGCCAATTGCTCTTATATGGTTCATCCAGATGCACGAGGTAAAGGTGCAGGAAAGTTAATTTGCGAACACTCCATAACAGAAGCAAAACAATTAGGATACAAAGCCATGCAATTTAATCTCGTTGTAAGCACCAATCATGCTGCTGTAAACCTATGGCAAAAGTGTGGCTTTGAAATTATTGGCACCATACCTGAAGGTTTTAAACATCAATCGCTGGGATATGTAGATGCCTACATCATGTACAGAAAACTGTCTGATTAGGACCTAATCAGACGCACTTTGAACTAATCTTCTTCCTCAACCAAAAGCCTTGAGTCCAACTGTTTGCTTGCTTTTGCACCCAATTTTTTAATTTTTTCGGCAGTGATAGTCAAATTTCCACGACCATCGGAAAGTTTATTTAAAGCCCTTTCGTACGCATCCTGACTTTGTTTGATATTTTTGCCGATACCCTCCATATCACCCATAAAGCCTACAAATTTATCGTACATCTCGCCACCCAAACGAGCAATTTCTAACACGTTCCGGTTTTGGCGCTCTTGTTTCCACATGCTGGCAATCGTCCGTAAGGTGGCCAATAACGTAGACGGACTCACAATCACGACCCGTTTATCCCAAGCAAAGTTGAATAGCTCTGCATCTTTTTGAACAGCAACACTAAAGCAAGATTCGATCGGAATAAATAACATCACAAAATCGGGCGAATTGATCCGATATAAATCGCTGTAGTTTTTGGATGATAAATCACTCACATGGTTTCGAATAGATGCAAGATGTTGTTTAATAAATGTTTCGCGATCGGAATCAGTGTCAGCATTTACCAAGCGTTCGTAAGCAATCAACGACACTTTTGAATCGACGATTAAATGCTTTTCATCAGGCAAATCAATAATTACGTCAGGCTGAAAGCGACTGCCATCCGACGATTGTAAACTTGTTTGAATACGATACTCTTGATCTTTAACCAAGCCCGAACGCTCTAAAACGCGTTCTAAAATAATCTCTCCCCAATTACCCTGTTTTTTGCTATCTCCTTTGAGAGCCTTGGTTAAATTTTGGGTTTCAACACTCATCGCTTTATTTAAATCGACCAATTGTGTGATCACTCCCTTGAGTGTGTTCCGCTCGTCAGCCTCCATTTTGTACACTTTATCCACTTTTTCCTCAAAAGCTTTGATATTTTCCTTGAGTGGATTGAGTAGAATATCCAAACTGGTTCGGTTTTGCTCCGTGAACTTGTGCGTTTTTTCTTCCAAAATTTTACTGGCAATTAGCTCAAAGTCTTTGTTAAACTTTTCTTGATTCCGCTCACGGTCCTGTACCAGTTCAGCGATTTTTTCTTTTTGAGCAATAAAATAAGCTCTGGAACTTTCCAGTGACTGATTTGCCTTCGCTAATTTTTCACGTTCTTGCGTTAACGCTATCAATAATCGTTCTTGCTCATTTTTAAGCAGATCGGTTATATTTTCTTTTTCGAGATTCAGGTTTTGACAACGCTCCTCCGCCTTGGCCAAGCTTATTTTAAACCGATCCAATTCGGATCGTAACCGATCAAGTTCTGGTTGATCTATTTCGCTTGCTGCTTTTGGACGTTTTAGAAATAAAACCACAGCCACCAACAAAATCACGACCAAAATGAGTAATAAACTGGTTTCCATAGTTACAAAATTTTGGCACGAAAGTAGGGAAATAAGCTTGAAAAGGAACAAAAATATGATTACTCAAAAGTGAAACTATTAGAAATCAAAAACGGTTAAGACTCAAAAAACATTTATAAAGGAGCTACCTTTGTACTATAAAATATTAAAAAGAAAAAAAAATGGGACTCGGATTATTCATTATCATTGCACTTGCAAGCCTTTTAGTACAATGGCGTTTCAAGAGCAAATTCACACACTATTCAGAAATGGCCCTCGCATCGGGCATGAGCGGAAAAGATGTTGCAGAAAAAATGTTGCTGGACCATGGTGTCACCAATGTATCCGTTGTTTCCGTGGAAGGGCAATTATCAGACCACTATAACCCAGAAGAGCTTACCGTCAATTTAAGTCCAGAAGTATACAATGGGCGTAGTATTGCCGCTGCTGCAGTCGCGGCTCACGAATGTGGTCATGCGGTGCAACACGCCAAAGCGTATGCATGGTTAACACTACGCACAACCATTGTACCCGCTGTGAGTATAGCCTCCAATTTGCTTCGTTGGGTTTTTATGTTGGGGATCTTCATGATCGCTTCATCTTTTGGTTATGCTTTGTTATTGGTTGCTTTTGCGGCCATGATTATCGTGACCTCGTTTAGTATCATCACGCTTCCAGTTGAGTTTGATGCAAGCCGTAGGGCACTTACTTGGCTAAACAGCAATCAAGTAGTAATGCAAACCACTGAAGAACACGATCAAGCAAAAGACGCTTTATGGTGGGCTGCCATGACTTATGTAGTTGCTGCCTTGGGAGCTATTGCTCAGTTATTATATTTAGCAATGATGCTTTTTGGTGGAAAAAGGAACAATTAAGCAATTCCCAAAGTTGGAAACAAGTTTTCGACTTTGGGAATTATACCATATAATTCTTACTTTTTGGCACTATCACAAGGCTTATAAATGGCCCCTGTTGCAAAATCAACAATAGCTCCTGGCCAAAAAAGTAGAACATCTGCAATAAGTGCTCCTGCTCTAATTTGTCTTGAAGGCTGCCCCGCTGCCGGTTTTGTTCTTTGACACTCACTTACTCGTCCACCAAACACTGTTGCGCAAGAGCTCAGAGAAGTTGCAATGAGCACAATTGCTAAAAATTTCAGGTTGTGTTTTTAAATGTATGATGCCTTTAAATTTCTGGATGCCATAACCAACTTAACAGCACACCAGTGATTGGTCATTTTCTTAGAAAAAGCAGTAGTTCTTCGTATTAAT
>CAIOLR010000218.1 GCA_903859135.1 uncultured bacterium
CAATATTTACCAGTTTATTTTGTCGCTAAGAGTGATATCTCAAGTTGGCCTATTATTGGTTATTTATCCAGACAAGGCGGTACTATTTTCATTCGTAGAGGTAACAAAAAATCGATTAAAGCGACTACTGAAAAAATGATCTGGGTGTTAAAACAACGCAGTAATATTGTTGCATTTCCTGAAGGTACAACGACCTCAGGTAATGAGGTTTTAGGCTTTCATGCTTCTTTATTTCAACCTGCATTATTAACCAAATCAGTTATTCAGCCCTTGGTTATTCAATATGTAGGTCCAGCCAAGGAACAAGCCCCCTTTATTGGTGAGGAGGATTTTGTTCGACATTTAATAAAGATGTTGTGTTTGGATAAGATTGAAGTACGTTTATGTTTTTTGCCTTTAATTAAAAGTTCAGGCAAGGATCGTCATGCAGTCAGTATGGAAGCTAGAGAAAAGATATGTGAAAAAATTTCTGAATCTTCATCGAAAAATAAAATAGAGTTTAATTATCTCGCATTTTGAATATACCCCACATTAATTTGAGTCTTCTGGTTGATCGTGATAAAACGGAATTCATTAATTGCCCCGAATTTACCACGGTTATAACCCTATCATTTATATGACGAGCATTAAATTCTCTGAACTAGAACAACTGGAACGTATTATCGAAGGATTTGGGGGTCGTGCTGAAACTGAAGTGATAGATCGAATTGAATATAAAAGTCATCAATTTCCCATTTATAGTATTACTCTAGGTTCAACTCAGGTTGATGCGCCGGTTCTCGCTTTTTTTGGCGGTGTCCATGGACTGGAAAAAATTGGTTCTGAAGTAATTCTTTCTTATATGCAAACTATTAGTCAGTTGCTTGACTGGGACGAAGAGTTTCAGAGGCGTCTTGAAAAATCTCGTCTTGTGTTTGTTCCTATGGTTAACCCAGTGGGCGTCTATCTGGGTACGCGCTGTAATGATAATGGCGTTGATCTCATGCGAAATTCCCCAGCGGAAGGTGTTGGTGCTACCAGCATATTCAGCGGCCATCGTATTTCTCCTCATTTACCTTGGTATAGAGGGGATGAAGCTAAAATGGAAAAGGAAGCGAGAGCTTTATGTCATGTTGTTAATCAACATTTGTTTAATTCGCCATTATCTATTGCTTTGGATTTGCATTCTGGATTTGGCATTCAAGATCGATTGTGGTTTCCCTATGCCTCACGTAAATCTCCTTTTTCTTTTATAGCTGAAACAGTTGCTTTGAAAGAGCTTTTCGATCGCTGTTACCAACACCATATATATAAAATTGAACCGACTTGTCAAGAATATATGATAAATGGTGACTTATGGGATTATCTATTCGATGAGTTTATTAAACGGTTTAAGACAAATCGATTATTTCTACCACTGACTTTAGAAATGGGCTCCTGGCTTTGGCTCCGTAAAAGTCCAATGCATCTTTTCTCAAGACATGGATTGTTTCATCCACTCTTACCACATCGCCAGCAACGAATTTTTCGTCGACATTTTATGCTGTTTGATTTCTTACACAGGAGCCTTTTGTATCCAGAAAAATGGACGCAACTTAAGCCAGAAGAGAAAATAGCCTATGAAAAAAAAGCCCTAGGTTTGTGGTATGAATAAAAATCTTGGACACAACTGGGTTCTACTCAGAGGTTTAGCCAGAGAATCTGAGCATTGGGGTACATTTGTTCCACTTTTACAGTCGACATTCCCCGAGTCTAAAATATCTACACTAGATTTACCGGGCACTGGTTTTTTATATCAGTACACTAGCCCAAATTCCATTGAGGCGATAACAAGGCAGTTGCGTCAGAACGCTTTTAGTAATGGTTGTATGCAACAACCGATTACGATTTTGGCACTTTCACTTGGGGCGATGGTTGCGTGGGAATGGATGAGAAGTTATCCTGAGGATATTAGTAGTGTAATCCTTATAAATACGAGTTTTGCAGATTTAAGTCCTTTTTATCAGAGATTACGTTGGCAAAATTATAAAGAACTCTTGTTGTTAATGATGGCATGTAAGGTGCGTGAACGGGAGTCAAGAATTTTGCAGTTAGTAAGTAACTCCACAGATAATCAAGAAGAAAAGGCTCAGGTCTGGGAAAAGATACAAAATGAACGTCCGATCAGTCTTAAAAACAGTTGGCGCCAGATAAGGGCAGCAGCAACTTATCGACCCGGTAATATAAGACCCACTCAATTAGTTTTATTACTAAATAGTCAGGGTGATCGTCTAGTCGCACCGGTCTGTTCAGAAGCAATAAGCAAAAAATGGAATTTGGAGCTTCATACTCACCCTTCGGCAGGGCATGACCTGCCTCTTGATGATGGTCTTTGGGTAGTTTTGCAATTAAAAAAATGGGTAACAAAAATTAATTATTAATGATGAGCTACTGAAGCTCGTTGCGTTTTGTACTTTTGGGTTGTATTAAATTTCGATTAGTTTTGAAAGAGAGAAAATCCTGCTTGTGATAATGAATTTTAGGTGGGATACTTTAATAAAATCATCGCTATTGTTGATTTTATTATCTTTTTTACGGTTATTATGCGTGTCTGTCTTTGATCTGAAAAAAATCAGGTATTGTTTTTGTAGATCATATATACACCATTGTTAGGTTTTTTTATTCTATTTATTACTCTCACTTGATGCCTAAATCAAACGCGCAAAACGACATCTCATTACTTGGATGGCTAAGTACTCCCTTGGAAAAATCTTGTTTTCCGTCTCAACAAAATGAGCCTAGAGCAATTTATCAAGCAATTCATGATGAGCTCCTCCTTGACGGTAACGCAAGACAAAATTTAGCTACTTTCTGTCAGACATGGCTTGAGCCGGAAGTTCATAAGCTTCTTGATGAATGTATTAGCAAAAATATTATCGATAAGGATGAATATCCACAAACAGCAGAAATTGAAAATCGTTGTGTAAGCATGATTGCCGACTTATGGCACTCACCCGATAAAACTCAGTCAATTGGGTGCTCGACTACAGGATCAAGTGAGGCCGCTATGCTCGGCGGTATGGCAATGGAGAGGCGTTGGCGCAAAAAAAGACTAGCAGCAGGGCTTTCTATTGAAAAACCCAATTTAGTTTGTGGCCCCGTTCAGGTTTGTTGGCATAAGTTTGCTAGATACTGGGATATTGAGCTGCGAGAAATTCCAATGGAGGCCAATCGACTTCTTATGACCCCTGAAGAGGTCATTGCGCGCTGTGATGAAAACACTATTGGCGTTGTATCGACTCTTGGCGTTACATTTAATGGCAAATATGAACCTGTATATGCAGTTGCGAAGGCATTGGATTTATTTCAGGAAAAAACTGGTCTCGATATCCCTATTCATATTGATGGAGCGAGTGGAGGATTCTTGGCACCTTTTTGTGCACCAGATGTTGTGTGGGATTTCAGTTTAAATCGAGTTAAGTCTATTAATGCATCTGGTCATAAATTTGGACTTACTCCATTGGGATGTGGTTGGATTATATGGCGTGATAAAACAGATCTTCCTGAAGAGTTGGTATTTAATGTAAATTATCTTGGTGGCAATATGCCCAACTTTTCCCTAAACTTTTC
>CAIOLR010000219.1 GCA_903859135.1 uncultured bacterium
TTTCTCAAAATCCCATCATACATTTGGATACACTACCAAAATAACATAAGAGATTATTTAATTTTCATACTGAATAAACTATATTTGAAGCATAGAATCACATTTCTACCATCATTTTCATGACACTAAAACATTTAATTTTGGCTGCATTTTTAATGATTACAGCACTAAACGTATGTGCTCAAAACTCATCAGCACACTCTGACCCCGAAAAACAGTCTAATAATTTAAAGATATCTCATCTAACAGGGGATTATTACATTTATGAAACGTACGCTTTTTTCAAGGGTGTTCGAGTACCTGCTAGTTCGATGTATATCGTAACGAGTGAGGGAGTAGTACTTGTCGATACCCCTTGGCATGAAGCCGAAGTTGAGCCATTACTTGACAGTATTGCTAAACGACACCATGAAAAAGTTGTCTTGTGCATCGCAACTCATTCTCACGACGATAAAACGGGGGGGCTTGATGCTTTACGAAAACATGGAGTTAAAACATACTCATCTAAACAGACATTGGATTTATGCAGAAAAAATAAACAGAAGGAGGCGGAGTTTTATTTCACTAAAGACACCACTTTCACCGTAGGGAATCATACCTTTCAAACGTATTATCCAGGTGAGGGACATGCCCCAGATAATATGGTGGTTTGGTGTGCTGAGGCAAAGATGCTTTACGGTGGCTGTCTAGTAAAAAGTACCGAAAATAGTGACATTGGAAACATTGCGGATGCTAATCTCAAAGAATGGCCCTCATCTATAAAAAAGGTCATGAAAAAATATCCAAATCCAAAATATGTTGTGCCAGGACATTATAGTTGGAAAAGCAACAAAGGCTTAAAGCACACCTTAGAGCTATTGCAACGATACAACAAGCACAAAAGCCAATAATTGGAGCGATATTATGATCAACCAAGCACAAAATTTTTATTCTCGTTGATCGAAGCCCAGAAACTTTGATCAATGAGTTCTATTTTATTTCAACTTGTGCTTCATCTCCTCAAACCCTTGATAATTAAAGTAATTACTACTACCTTTGCAATCCCTGAATCTAGGGAATAAATAAGTAATGTTTAATTTAATATCAAGCAAGTGAATACGTTAAGTTACAAAACTGTCTCAGCCAACAAAAAGACCGTCAACAAGGAATGGGTAGTTGTTGATGCTCAAGGCGAGATTTTGGGGCGCTTGTCTTCTAAGATCGCAATGATGATCCGAGGAAAACACAAGCCATCGTTCACCCCGAACGTAGACTGTGGAGATAATGTAATTGTTATCAACGCAGACAAAGTAAAACTGACTGGAAACAAATTCGAAGAAAAAGAATATGTTTCTTACACCGGCTACCCAGGCGGTCAGCGTTTCATTTCTCCCAAAGAGTTAATGGCTAAACATCCTACCCGTGTCATTGAAAAAGCGGTACGCGGTATGTTACCTAAAAGTATTTTGGGCAAAGCGTTATACAAGAACTTGTTCGTTTATGCAGGTTCTGAGCATCCACACGCAGCTCAAAATCCTAAAACTATTTAGTTATAATTTAAAGGAGAAAAAGAAATGTCAGTAACCAATACTTCGGGAAGAAGAAAAACAGCCGTTGCCCGCATCTATCTAAATGATGGAAGTGGCAACATTACCGTAAACGGTAAAGATTACAAAACATATTTTCCAACATTGCCATTGCAATATATCGTTACTCAGTCAACAGAAGTTTCTGAGTCAACTGGAAAATTTGATGTTATTGTCAATGTAGCAGGTGGTGGTGTAAAAGGACAGGCTGAAGCCGTTCGTTTAGCTATTGCCAAAGCGATTGTTGAGCTAGATCCAGAGAAAAAACCAGCATTGAGAGCAAAAGGTATTATGACACGTGATGACCGTATGGTTGAGCGTAAAAA
>CAIOLR010000220.1 GCA_903859135.1 uncultured bacterium
CTTTAATGCCATACATGTATGCAGCAAGTTGAAGTCTATGATTAGCAAAAAATACATCATCGTTTTCTTTTTCTAATCCAAATTTTTCCTCTATCACGTAATATTCACCTGCACTATTTTGAAAAATATAATCTGGTTGAGACACGAAATTATTTTTTTTAAACCATTTTTTTTCCTCTCCTTTTAGATGTCCTGAGTAGATTAATTCCGAATGCTGAAGATCATTTTGAAAATCCTTCCCAAGTTGGATAAGACCATTCGAATTAATAGAATCCGGTGATTTGTAATAAGGTTCTTTCAACAAAAAGTAAAAATGTACTATTCTTGTTCCCTCCTTAATTAATCTTGTTTCTTCGTGAAATTCCCTCCCAATTTCGACCTGCGGTGTTGGTAATATCTCATAAGATTTATTGATAGCATAGCTAGCAGGGCAAAATGAATAGTTTGCAATATCAGATGCGCTGATTGTTTTATCGTTGATAATTTTTAATTTTAGTTCTTTGTTATAGAACCCTTGAGTGTTGATACAATAAAATAGAAAAATTATTGAGCCATTAATTTTTTGGCGGATTAGCATATTTTCTTGTTCTCTGATTTTTTTATTGGCATATACGATTTCATTTTCTAATGTCTTAATGTATTTATCTATGTTTTTTATTCGCCTGGCTGATAGTCCTTTTCTAATAGCCACTTCAGATATAGCTAATCTCAATACCGCTTGTTTATAAAAATCATCGAAAGAAAAGTTCTTATTAAGTCCAAAAACCCCATATTCTATATTCTTTATTTTAAGATAGTGAATTTCTTCAATTTCCTTATGAACTCTTAATAATATTGCATCATTGAATTTGGTTGGCTTATTATTATCTAAACCCAGCATTGACAATAGATAGCCATGCAGTTGTTTTGCAATATTTATATCATTTGTTACATTCTCGTATGCAGTTCCGCTATTAATTTTAATGTTGGGTTGAGGAAGTTTTTTTATAAAACCAATTTGCTCAAATAATAAAAATGTCGGTAGTTGTGAAATAGATCGTCTCACCAACGAAGAAAATTGTAATTTTTGGTATTCTAATAGTTCGTCCATTTCAGGCAAATTATTACAAATATACCATAGTTGCCTTTAAATCCTCTATGGCAAAATATGCGCTGACCATTTCCATGAACTCATTATTTTGGTCCTAAAATTCACACTATGGATAAGCTCCAGGTACCCAAAAACCTAAATGTTCACGAATTGGAAAAGCTTGTGCCATCAACAGATGTTAAAGGGTTTGATAAGGACAAGGTGCATTTTGTATGCCAGAGTATTTACAGGGGAATGGAAACGCTGGAGGACAATTATATACACCCTGATAAAACAAGAAGGTACTTTGTGCCGCTACATTCAGAAGTGCTTGGAAAGGCTCTTGGTACAAATAATTATAAGGCTTTAATGCAATGGATGGAGGCGGCAAAAATTATTATTTCTGATGGTAGCTGGCATGATGGGCAGGTTGCTCAGGGTTACAGGTTAACAGATAAGTATTTATTTAGTGAAATGGTTTGGAAGCCGGTTAAATATTGGTTCCTCAAAAAGAAAGAGTTAGCCGATTGTTTTGATCATGAACTCTACTTTCAAAAAGCTGCAGTAAAGGGATTGAAAAAATGGTTTAAAACAAAGAAACTGACAATAAATGCAAGGGAAGCTTATAAAATTAATAACGCGCAACTTGCTGTAGATATTAAGAATGCCCAGGGCAATTCTGCTAAAATTAAAAAGGCAAGATTAGATGCAGATGCAAATAGGCGAAAAATATCTGCAATGGTAAGAGGAGGCTATTTATTTGAACAGGACAGGTTTGGATACAGGCTACACACAGCTATCACACAATTGCCAAAAAAATTCAGAAAATTAGTTACCTATGATGGTGAATCTATGGTTGAAGTGGATATATCTTGTAGTCAGCTATTCTTTAGCAATTTCATTATGACAGAATTGCATTGGATGACTCCTAAGAATAAGAATAGGACTAAAAACCTACAGATGATTTGGAATGGGGTAACAATAATAAATAATAAGTATAGTAATGAGTGTACTGCTAGTATAATGTGCCTTAAATCCTTTGAAAACAGCGACAGTAAAGGGTTTGGAGTATCTTATTTTCAGAAAAAAACCAGTCAAGGCACCTTATATGAAAGCATAGTTGATAAGCTCGATTCTCAAAATTTTCTAGATAAATACCCAACATACGAAGAAAAGAGGCAATATGTAAAAACTGTCCTTTTGGAACAGTTATATGCTGATCCCAGAAAGAGTAAGCATAAGGGGCTTTACATGGGGGAAAACCTGCTGGTGTGGCAGTGTTTCAGTATATTATACCCCAACGAGGCAAAACTGTTTGAATTGGCTAAAACTGCCTATTACAAAGATCTGTGTATGCTTCTGCAAAGGATAGAGGCTACTGCAATACTTGGCTACGTATGTAAGCGACTATTAAATGAACATCCTGCTGTACCCATTTTTACCCTGCATGACTGCCTTGTGACAACTGCTGGTAATGAATTTCTTGTTAGGCAGATAATGGAGGAAGAAATAAATCAGTTTATGGGAATGGTGCCGGGAATGAAAATTAAAGAATGGAACAAATAAAGGCAATTAATCCTCCCAGTATTGGGTACCGTTTTTGTCAATGTAGCCTTCTCTGCCGCTAAAAGATACTCGTGCAATACCGTCATAAAAATCAGTTGCATCATCGTATATGCAATTAATAACTTC
>CAIOLR010000221.1 GCA_903859135.1 uncultured bacterium
ATCTAATTCATATAAACAAAACCGTGAATACTATATTCATGATGGAAACCCATTGGAGTTTACCGACCCTGATTCAACTGAAGAAACACCAACTACAGTCGCACCAAATACGGGCAATAAGACTTCGAGTACTATTGATAAGCCCGGCACTTCAAATGCACCGGTATCTGATAAAAACCCTGCACACACACTTGAATTAACAGACCCAAAGTAAATGCTTATTAGCAACATACAGTGATTTTACTAAAAATGCTCAGCGTATAACTGAGCATTTTTCTTTGCATTTCCAAGATTATTCAATCAAAAAATCACGCATCATACCCATATCTTCATGCTCAAGATTATGGCAATGATACATAAACAAGCCTTTAAAATCTTGAAAAGGCTTTATGATTCTTATCTTTTCTCCCGGCATAACCAATACTGTATCTTTGAGACCACTATTAATGAAGCCATCTTGCACTGTGGCATAGTCAGACTCTTCTCCAGAATTGATACTTCGACTAACTATTTGAAACTGTTGCCCATGTAAATGGATCGGATGCGCCATCGACATCATGCCCATTCCGCTACCCATAGATTGCCGGCCTTCTTTGTGTTCACCTCCACTGTGCTTCATACCCATGCCTCCTTGCTGATGGCCCATGCTCATCATTCCCATTCCAACTCCTTCTTTTTCTGATTCGTGCCCACCTCTTCCCCCGTGCGCATGGAAAACCTCCATCAATTGAATAGTATTTACCTTGATGCGCTCAATGTCTTGAATATCGTTATAGGCATATGGTCGGCCATTAAGCAGCATAGCCATAGGACTTTCAGAAATACCAATTGGAATTGGTTTATCTGGGTTTGCTAGCTCATTGGCTTGATGCCAATTAATTTTTGATAATTTAGTAGGCAGTTTAGGACTATCACTTATTTTTTTAATAACTCGTACAGTAAATATTGGATATTCGCTTCCAACTGCCAATGAATTAGCATGCCTCATCATACCTCCCATTTGGCTGGCCATCTTAGGTAAAACACCTAAATAAGGTAAGCTACGCATAACTAATTGAGAACCTTCTTTACGACCACTAAAGTCAGCCCATACGTCCAAACGTTCTCCCGGCGCAAGCATCACATAAGATTTAATTTCTGGCTGCTCGAGTAAGCCTCCATCAACACCAATTACAGTGATAGGTGTTCCATCATCCCATCCTAATTTATAGATACGTGCAGTTGAACCATTCAACATTCTTAAACGATAAGCACGACTGGCAACGTCAATCTGAAAATTTGGGCGCCCGTTTACAAGTATCTGATCACCGTAGAAACCGGTCATCCGATCATGCATATTACGCGAATATACTAATTGATTCTGGCCATCAAACAGCCTGTCTTGTATAACTATGGGTATTTCAAATTCACCAGCCGGCAACTCCAGAGCCTCTTCCTCCTGATCACGAACAAATAACGCTCCGGCAAGTCCAAAATAAACCTGCTTGGCCGTATTTTCATGAGGATGGGGATGGTATATATTCATACCCGCTCGATTGACTACTTCGAATTCATATACTAAAGTTTCTCCTGAGGCAATAGCGTACATTGGGTGACCATCCATATTAGCTGGCACATGTAACCCATGCCAATGCGTAACAGTAGATTCAGTCAATTTATTGTGCAAATTAACTCGAACCTTCTGTCCTTTCTGTAAATTAATTAATGGCCCCAAATAAGATCCTGCTATTCCAGTTATTGTTTCTTTCGGACCCTTCTTTAAAAGCGCAGTGTATTGCTCTACCTGAGTTTGCCGGCCAGGTAAAATTGATACAGAATCGGATTTACACAAAAGATCAAATTCGACATCAGGTTTAAAATTTGGCGAAGCTTTGTTGGGTTTAAGATTTGGCATGCCATGCATATTTTCCATGGCATTTAAAATAGTGGGTATACCACAAAAAGCAACCAAACCCACACTAGAGTTGGTCAAAAAACGACGACGAGAATAACTAAGATTGCTCATACTTCCTCCTCAAGATTGGACACTACCACACTGATTAAAATTATTCTAAAAACACAAGTGATAAATACATTCATATTTTTGAACATTGGGAGTGACAATAACACATAACCAGAAGGTTACTCTAATGCATCTTTACCCTTAATTTTTTAAGAAGTGTAGTTGTTATTTAACAACTAATTAAAAAAATTCTTATAATTAATTATCTAACTAAGATCAATATAAGATATTTTTGTAGCGTTATTATCATTTGGAAATCTTAATCATGTATTTACTATTAAACAGTTGGGATTGCATCATTCAGTCATTGGTATTACTTATTGCAGCAAATAGCGCCCCAATACTTACAAGGAAAATATTTGGCAATCATTTGAACAAACCTATTGATAATGGCTATAAACTAGGTGACGGATATTCCTTATTAGGAAACTCTAAAACATGGCTGGGATTTTACGCCGCACTGTTTTTTTCAACAATTGTAGCCCTTTACCTAGGATTAAAACCTATTACAGGAACCTTGTTCGCTATCCTATCAATGACAGGCGATCTACTATCCAGTTTTATTAAACGCCGGATGGGTAAAGCTGAAAGCAGTCTAGTAAGGGGGCTTGATACCATCCCTGAATCATTACTACCATTATGGTTGTTGAATGATTTACTATCACTTAATGCAGTTGAAATAACGATAATTTTGGCACTTTTTTTTCTATGTGAAGAATTTATTTCCCCACTTCTTTACAAACTAAATATTAAAAATAATCCTTATTAAAGCTTATAGCCAACAATTAATTTTCTTTAGATATTAATATCAACTGCCTATTTACTGAGTCTATTCATGGCGTAAGAACAGTATTTTGAGGTGACTTACTACTATCAATTTCCGGATAGTCTAATGTGTA
>CAIOLR010000222.1 GCA_903859135.1 uncultured bacterium
AATACTCTGACGTAAAACTTGATCATCAATCTGAGCCAAAACATGCCCCTTACTTACATTTTGTCCAACCCGTGCAAAAATGGCTATCACGATACCACTTGCCTCTGGATTTACTTGTACATTCTCCTCTGCATCCACCCTTCCCTGAACCTCTATGTAATTCGTAAACACCGTTTCTGCAATACCCAAGACACTTACATTTTTCAAATCTGCATCTACTTTTTTAGACCCAAGTTCTATCTCCATCGCAGAAATTTTGTCATTTAATTCTGTACGATCTTTTTTTAATTTCTCAAGCTCCGCCTTTTTATCAATTGATTTTCCTGCACATGATGCTAAGAAAATGACTGTGGCTATACTTATTACTCGTTTCATTTTATAATATGTTATAAATTGTTAATAATTAATTTTTCCCAATGCTTTATCCAAATTCACTTTATTAATCAACATATCGTATAAAGCATAGATATAATTGTTTTCCGCTTCTTTGAGTGAGGTTTCTGCTGATGTGACCTCCAAACTTGATCCTACACCCTGCTCATATTTAATGCGCGACACACTCAATACATCTTTTGCCAGCTTCATATTTCGCCTTTGATTTTCTAAAGATTGTATTCCATTCATATAATTAGTTTGCGCCTGCGATACCTCTAGGTTGATCGCATTCTTAAGCTGATTTATATTGTTTTCAGATTTTAGCACTTCTAGTTTAGCATTACGCACACTATACAAACGCTGTCCACCTGAGCAGATAGGTAATGATATTTTTAAACCGATAACCGTAGTAGGAAAACTACTGCTAAACGCAGTAGAAAAATCATCCGACATAAAATTCCTCGAAGCATTTCCAAAGGCTACAGCAGAGGGTAAAAACTGACTCTTATAGCGTTTTAAATCCAACTGATTCAACTTTGTCTGAGTTTGTAACAAGGCATATTCAATACGATTTTGATAAACCGTTGTATCAGAAGACATGACTATCGGATCCATTGGCAATGATGAAATAGAATCTTTTAAGGAGAGCTTACTTTGGATGGTCATCCCCATTTGAAATTTGAGCAAACTCATATTTAAATCCAAAAGTCGGAGAACATTTTCACGCTCTGTTTCCAAATTATTTTTTAAAACGCTCAAACGATCTACGTCTATTTTTTCGACAAGACCATTTGTGAACAAAGCTTCTGTATCGTCTAAAGATTTTTTTAATTGCTTCAAGTTAGCATCCAACAATACCAGATGTTCATTGCTAACTAATACAGAATAGTATGCCTTTGTTACAGCTACAGCAGTTTCTATTCTGGTACGTTTTAGATTGCGAACGGAAAGCTCTTTATAAGTAACAGCAGCTTGCAAGCCTACAATATAACTACCATCGAATAAAAGTTGACTTGCCTCTAATCCAAGTACTGATTGGTATTTTACACCAAACTTTGCACGAACATTCTCACTACCAGGTTGTCCCACAAAACTACCAGGAATAAGAACTGTCGGGAGGTCTATAAAATCCTGAAAAGTATAATTTCCATTCACTTGAGGGAGACCGATACCAACTGTTTTTTTGACAGTATTTTTTGCAATATCTTCATCAAGCTGAGCATTGAGAATAGCTGCTTGATGCTTCTGCGCATAGCCAATTGCCTCATTTAAATTGAAGCTATAATCATTGGGTTCGGACTGTGCCTTCACTTGGGAAGTCCAGGCCAAACAAAGGAGTAGTAGATGTAATTTGTATTTCATTTTATTTAATAGTAGTTTATTTTTCCGATTTGCGCTTAAAATCACTGATTAGTTTTTGCCCTTTATCTGTACAAATACCGTACAAAAAATGATCTGTAAGCTCTCTGATAACCTGCGACGTGCTAAATTTTTGTACAGAAAAAACCATTTGATTAAATGCCATATCTATTTGTTCGATTCGCATTCTAGCAATAATTTCCAAATTAATCTCGGCCCTGTAATACTGCTCTTCGATTCCTCGTTTGAGATTATCAAGTACTTTTTCGTACAAAACATATTCCTTGAAATCTTTAAAAAGAGCCCATGCTGCTGGATAGTATTTCTGCAAATCAAAAAACAAAGTGGGATTTGTATTGGATAGCATTTCCTCCAAATTATCAACAGCAACAAATAGCTCATGAACAGCATTCTCTACTCCTTCAAACCCTTTGTCTATGATGCATACTTGAGATGCTATTTTGCTTTTCATCAGCGTAATGACTAACTTATTTTTATCACTAAAATGCTGATAAATAGTTTTCTTAGACATCCCCAAATGCTTGGCAATATCATCCATCGTCACACTTCTAATCCCATAACGACTAAAAAGCATATCAATTTCTGTGAGTATATATGTTTTTAAGTCCAATAGTATATCCTAAAAAATCA
>CAIOLR010000223.1 GCA_903859135.1 uncultured bacterium
ATCTTTCACTCGCTTCAACGTTTCAGGTGCTAAACTTAAGTGCCCATTCACTTGAAGACGATAGCCAAGGAATTTTCGTATCCTCTCGATATCGCCGGGTAACGAATGACTTTTACGCTTTAAACTGAATTGAGCAAAAGATTTGCTTTTTGATCGATCAAACTGGCCAGTGATGGCATCTCGAATTTTTCACTTACTCTGTCATAAATATACTGATAAATATTAACGCCCAGTTTTCTAGCCGTTTGAACAATGGTAGCAAAAGTATCTTTTGTTCTTGTGCCGTTTTCACTGATGGTTTGTAAGTTAATATCACGCATGCGAGCCTGAGCACGAGCTCCTAATTCAGCAGGATTGTTATGCAATAATAAAAAGGGGAATGCTAACACAAGCAATAAAAATTCTTTTTTCCTTAATGTCATGGCTATGCGCTCATCAAGTGCATCATAACCCGTGTTTATTGAGAATAGCGTATCGAATTTTTTCGATAATAACTTGGCTGATGCTGCAGAAGGAGTCTCACGATAAGTCAATAGTTCACCGTAATAATCCCAGAATTGCCCAAGGAAGTTATCTAGTAATGTTTGATGCCCAACAAATAGAGGATTGAGTTTTTTATAATGACGTCCTTCATGAATCCAGCAGAGCGATTTATGTTTTGCAATTTTATTAAACTGCGGAGCATCATCACAAATCAGATGATCAAGTGCGAATTCGGAAGCTTGGTAGTAAGCAATGGCTGAGGCTTCGCGAATAATGCGTCTATTGGTCGAGTGTTTTTTAGGGTTGGTGAAGATCTGTTGTAATAAATCATTAAGTTCATCACTCGTCAAAATATTATTGCCTGTTATTTTCTTTAATTCAATGATACGTTTAGTTGGCAAGCCAAGCTCCTCCATGAGCAATAAAGAATCGCTATTGATCATAAATTTTAATTCACCACGACATAATATTTCGAGCAATGTGAGACGATCTTTTTTAGGGCGCGTAAAATAAGCAGTAAAGTAGGAATTGCATAAAACATGAGTATATTGATTTTTCCCATTTACTCTACAACTGGTATCATCCATGTGCTGATACGGGCTTGCCTTCAATCCAGCACTAATAATCGCCTCTTTTTCCTCATGAAACACATCGTGCTTTTCAGTAATCATGCAAGAGATAGTTGATGCTGAAATGAAAGTCCCCATGGTTTTTAGAAAGCGTGCAATGGCAGGTTGAGTCATGCCAGAGTCACGATATAATGTAATCACGAGTGTTCGTATCTCTGGGGTAAACTCACCATGATAACCTGGGGGAAGTTTTGCTATAAACGTTTTTTTCAATGAAGGAGAATAATAAGTGGGCAAGCTAAATTCAATATTCTCCCTGAGAATCTTAAGGCCCTGAAAAACTCGTGTTTCATAACCTTTAAACTGTGCATCATCAGGCAACATATTTTTATCAATTTCACAGGTGACTCGCTTATCTATTACGACCGTTTTTTTATTTTTCCTTTTTGATCCACGAGGCGGCTTATTCTTGTGCTTTTTCCGATGCTCCTCAGAAGAATGATCGGTATTATCATCTGGCTCTTTTTTCTGTTTGCGAATATTCGGTTTACCTTGCTCGCCCTTTAAGCGATTAACTTCATTATTCAGTTCTTGATTTTTATTTTCCAGTTCTTCAACTTTATCAATCAAAATCTCAACCAAATTAACGAGCCCATTTAAAATGGCTCTTACATTTTTATCAGCAGTAGCATCATCAATACCTGATGCCAAGGTATTCAGCGTTTTTCTAACTTCTGCCCGATTCATGAAAAATCTCTTATGTTTGAACGAAGCTTATTATAACATAAGTTTTTTCAGGCTAATTTTTCGCCCTCAAACCTCTTGTATCGCATAAAAAAATAAATGCTTGAGGCGTGATCTAAATTAAATATTACAAAGCTATGCGTTATGCAGGCGCGCCTTCAGGCCTATAAATTCATGCTTACAGAAAAAGATATTAGTTATTTCAGTTTCCATCAAAAATGCTGTTAAGAGAAATATTATAAAAATGCGATTTTTTTATTGGCTGGCAATTTACATTAGGTAGGGGTGGCTGCCGTTACCCGGCGATATCGAGAGGATACGTGGTTTTAATTTTGAGGATACTCATATTGTAAGCCAAGAGCGCATTAAGCGTGTCTTTGTTTTGCTGGCTATTGCTTTTTGCTGGGCACATAAAACCGGCGAGTGGCGTAATGATGTCAAGCCAATAAAAATTAAAAAGCATGGTCGACTTTC
>CAIOLR010000224.1 GCA_903859135.1 uncultured bacterium
CCTGTGATTACGCGTTATGAAATTGAACCTGCAATGGGTATTAAGGGTTCTCAGATTGTGAATTTGTCTAAAGATTTAGCCCGTGCGCTCAGTCTTGGTTCTATTCGTGTAGTTGAAACAATTCCTGGCAAGACTTGTATGGGGCTTGAGTTACCTAACCCCAAAAGGCAAATTGTTCGTTTATCCGAAATTATTGGTTCTGATCACTACCAAAGTAGTGAGACTCCTTTAACGATTGCGATGGGCAAAGATATTGCTGGTGTACCAGTTATTGCTAATTTGGGGAAAATGCCTCATCTGCTTGTTGCTGGAACAACGGGTTCTGGTAAATCGGTGGCGATTAATGCGATGATTCTGTCACTGCTTTTTAAGGCAGTGCCTAGTGAAGTTCGCATGATTATGATTGATCCGAAAATGCTGGAATTGTCAGTTTATGAGGGTATCCCTCATCTATTATCTCCAGTTGTGACCGATATGAATCAAGCAACCAATGCGCTTAATTGGTGCGTTGGTGAAATGGATAGACGCTATAAATTGATGTCACAACTGGGTGTGCGTAATTTAGTAAGTTTTAATCAAAAACTTTTTGAAGCACAACAAGCAGGGCTTACTTTGCCTAATCCTTTTAGCGCAACACCAGATTCATCTGAACCGCTCAGTAGTATGCCATTCATTGTTGTAGTAGTCGATGAACTCGCTGATCTTATGATGGTAGTCGGTAAGAAAATTGAAGGGCTGATAGCGCGTTTGGCGCAAAAAGCCCGTGCAGCAGGGATTCATCTTATCTTGGCAACGCAAAGACCAAGTGTGGATGTTATTACAGGGCTCATCAAAGCCAATATTCCAACACGCATTGCTTTTCAAGTATCAAGCAAAATTGATAGTCGTACCATTTTAGATCAAATGGGTGCAGAAAGTTTATTGGGGCAAGGCGATATGCTGTATTTGCCACCCGGTATTGGTTATCCACAGCGTATCCATGGTGCTTTTGTTGCAGATGAAGAGGTCTATCGAGTGGTGGAATTTTTAAAGGCGAATGGTACACCTGATTATGTTGAAAATATTTTAAGCAGCAGAACTACTCAAAACGAATATGAAAACTCCTCTTCTGTTTTGCAGGATAATATGGAAGAAGATGTACTTTACGATCAAGCGGTTGCAGTGGTTTTAAGAACGAGAAGGGCTACGATTTCATCGGTGCAACGACATTTAAGGATTGGTTATAACCGTGCCGCAAGATTGATCGAACAAATGGAAGTGGCTGGCTTAGTTAGCCCCATGGAAAATAATGGTAATCGTACGGTATTGGTGCCACCCGATACCAATGATATCGTGGGTTAAGCAATTTCATGAAAAATTCTAGTGACTCTATAATTGGCTCAATTAAATATGGAGTACTGCTGATCCATTTTGGTACGCCCTGCTCTTCAGATGTTGCAGCAATTCGTGATTATCTTAAGCTTTTATTATCTGATAAGCGTGTTGTGTCATTACCAGCTTTGCTATGGAAACCGATGTTGTGTGTGATTGCTAAGATACGCGCCAATCGCCTTGCTCAACAATATGCCAAAATTTGGTTGCCTAACGGCTCTCCCTTGTCGGTGCACGCTCAATGTC
>CAIOLR010000225.1 GCA_903859135.1 uncultured bacterium
CAAGTACTCATCTTGAAATTGTTTGTCACACACTTTACAACGATAATTCTGAGTCCCATTCTTTTTTCGACCATTTTTTACCACTTTTGGCCCTAAACAGTAAGGGCAACATAAACTTTAACTTATTAGCATAAATGCAAAGTTCGCCTTTGCTGTTTTTTCTCAAAATCCCATCATACATTTGGATACACTACCAAAATTTAAACAGGCTCTTAATACTAATGCGAAATAAATTAGACAAAAATTCAAAACAAATGGAAAAATTGAAATTGAAATTTGCAGCTGTTCAGGAAATGAATACAAGCGAAATGAAGGAGTTAAATGGAGGCATTATTCCATTAATAGCACTCGCACAGGCAATAGGGGTAACGACTGGCGCAGTAACAGCTGTAGGGGGCATTGGGCTGGCATTTTACACTATTTATAAACGAGTCACAAACTAAAAATGGATACATGGCATGGAAATCAATTTTCGGTGGTTGGTTATTTTCGGAATCGCTGCAATTTTCCAATGCTTTTTGACATTGATGCTGATTGTGTTAGCTTTGTGTACAAAAAAATCAGCATCAAAATGAGTGTACTTGTCAATAAAGATTCAAAAGTTATAGTTCAAGGGTTTACTGGTAATGAGGGCACCTACCATGCCTCGCAAATGATCGAGTATGGCACCCATGTGGTCGGTGGCGTAACTCCAGGAAAGGGTGGACAGAAACATTTGGATCGTCCCGTATTTAATACCGTCAAAGAAGCCGTTGATCAAGCAGGAGCGAATGTTTCTATCATTTTTGTACCTCCAGCTTTTGCTGCTGATGCAATCATGGAAGCTGCTGAGGCTGGCATTAAAGTGATTGTTTGCATCACAGAAGGTATTCCAACCAAAGATATGATCCAAGTGAAGGAATATATTTCGGGTCGTGATTGTCGATTGATTGGGCCTAACTGCCCAGGTATCATTACCACAGGAGAAGCTAAAATTGGTATCATGCCAGGTTTTATTTTCAAAAAAGGACATGTAGGTGTGGTATCTAAATCGGGTACTTTAACCTACGAAGCGGTAGATCAGGTGGTCAAAGCAGGTTTGGGAATTACCACCGCCATTGGTATAGGGGGAGATCCCATTATAGGTACACCTACCAAAGAGGCCGTTGAGCTGCTGATGAATGATCCCGAAACACATGGCATCATCATGATTGGCGAAATTGGAGGAGGTATGGAAGCCGAAGCTGCCCACTGGATCAAACAACACGGTACCAAGCCTGTAGTTGGATTTATTGCGGGTCAGACAGCTCCAGCTGGACGTCGGATGGGGCATGCAGGTGCCATTGTTGGGGGAGCTGATGATACCGCTGCCGCAAAAATGAAAATCATGGCTGAATGTGGAATTCGAGTAGTTGAATCTCCAGCTGAAATAGGCGAGGCAATGGCCGAAGAGCTACGAAAAATCAAAACCGTGAATGCATAAATGAAAAAGGGCAGAAAAGTTTCTGCCCTTTTTCATTGTGCGTGAGGGATAGCAGCGAAAAGCCCGCAGTGTAGCTCAGCGGAACGAGGACTTGTAGCGGAAGCCCGACCCGAAGGGGCACGCCCCTCTAGCCCTGAAAATGTTATTGTAGACCTATAAATATGTGCATGTATGCGAAATTTATTCGTACTGATTAGTATCCTGCTGCTTTCAATCAGTGTTAAAGGGCAGCTTATTAGTGATGAAGCTTTAGCTGCACAATATTATCAGTCAGGCGACTTGGAGAAAGCACTCGTTCTCTATCAGAAGTTATTCAATAAAACAAAAGATAAATCTTTTTACGATCCTTATTTTACGTGTTTATTACGGGCAAAGAAATATGGTGATGCCGAGCAAGTAGCTAAACGTCAATTCAAAAATAACCCCACAGATAATACCTATGCCGTAGATTTAGGAAGGGTATACGAAGAACGGGGTGAGCGAAATAAAGTTTCGGAATGGTATACCAAACTAATTAAGCAGCTCCCCAAAAATGAGTTTTCCATTAAAAATCTAGCCTTTGCTTTTTACAAAGGGGGGGCTTACGAATATTCCATCAAAACTTTTTTAGCAGGACGCGATTTATTGAAAAATGAAAATGCGTTTTCATCTGACCTCATCGATTTGTATCGTTTTCGTAAAGATAAAGGAATGCTTACGCAGGAATACCTCCATGCACTTGCACTGAATCCTGCTCTTTTGGAGCAAATAGAGAATACGCTTGCCAGTGTGTTTGAAGACAAACAGGATTACGACATGTTAAAAACCACACTTCTAAAACGCTTACAAAAAGATCCTCAAAATGTCGCCTTTACTGAATTATTGACTTGGCAATTTATTCAGCAAAAAGATTTTGTAATGGCCTTGAAACAAACATTGGCTTTGGATAAACGCTTGAATGAACAAGGTGATCGTGTGTATGATTTATCGAAACTATTGGTCGATAACAGTGCATATGATCAAGCAATTGAAGCACTCCATTATTTGGTATTGAAGGGAGCCGATGCTAAATTTTACATTCAAGCAAAAATTGATTTATTGGATATCAAAACAAAATTGGCTACCACTGGCATGTATTCAAATACTGATTTGCTTGCATTGGAAAAGGACTATCAAACCTTGTTGCAAGAACTCGGTAAAAACTCGGAGACCGCCTTTGCGATCAGGCAACTCGCTAGGTTACAAGCCTATTATTTGCATAAACCGAATGAGGCGAAAACAGAAATGGAAGGGCTGCTGAGTACACCAAGATTAACGTCATCTGCTATCGGACAAATCAAATTGGAATTAGGAGATGTGTATGTTCTTGCGGATGAAGTTTGGGATGCGGCACTGATATACGGTCAGGTAGAGAAACAGTTTCCAAATGAATCTTTAGGACAAGAAGCGAAAGCTAGAAATGCAAAACTAGCCTATTATCGAGGTGATTTTGCATGGGCAAAAATCCAATTGGATGTGCTGAAAGGGGCTACTTCACAGTTGATGGCTAATGATGCGCTGAACTTAAGTCTGCTGATGTCTGATAATTTGCAAAATGAATCCGACACGAGTGCCCTGAAAAAATATGCATATGCTGATTTATTGATTTTCAAAAATTTACCTGAACAGGCATTAAACTTGTTAGACAGTATTAACATACTTTATCCAAAGAATTCATTAGCAGACGATATTTTGATGGCGAAGGCTAAAATTTATATAGCTAAAAATAATTATCCAGAGGCCATCAGCCAATTGCAAAAAATCGTGACGGACTACCCTACCGACCTTTGGGCAGATGACGCTGTTTTTATGATGGCTGATATATATGAAACGAAGTTGACCCAGCCAGATAAGGCAAAAGAATTATATCAAAAAATAATTACCAATTTCTCAGGTAGTTTGTACGTTACCGAAGCCCGTAAACGATTTCGTAACCTTCGCGGCGATAAAATATGACGAGGACAGAAAATATGCTGCCCCTACTACGAAAAATTTATCTTTGCGCCCATGATACTTTATAATGTTACTTCCATCTTGGATGAAGAAATCCATGCGGATTGGTTACACTGGATGCAAACAAAGCATCTTCAGGATGTGATGGATACAGGCTGCTTTGCTTCTAGCCATATTTTAAAAGTGCTCGACTCACCTAATGAGGGTGTGACTTATTGTGTGCAATTTATAGCAGAGACGATGGAGAAATACCAGGACTATCAAACAGATTTTGCCCCAGCGTTACGAGCTGAAGCCTCTACACGCTTTGCCGATAAATTGATTACTTATCGTACTATTATGGAATCAGTTGATTGGGCAGTATGAATTTCATAGAAACTTCAATTAAGGATTTATACCTCATCGAACCCAAGCTATGGGAAGATGAGCGAGGTTATTTTTACGAAAGCTATAACCAAAAGCTTTTTGCAAAAGCAGGTATTACAGCTGATTTTGTGCAAGACAATCAATCACTTTCGCACAAAGGAACCCTACGTGGGTTACATGCACAAAAGGAACCTTTTGCACAAGGCAAACTCGTGCGCGTGATACAAGGAAAAGTTCTGGATATAGCAGTAGACATCCGGAAACATTCGCCAACTTTTGGACAACATGTAGGGGTTGAATTAAGTGCGGATAATCACCATTTGTTTTGGATACCTCCTGGATTTTTACATGGTTTCGTCACGATCGTGGATAATACCATTTTCACTTATAAGGTAACTAACTTCTACGATAAGGATTCCGAAATTGGTGTCGCGTGGAATGATCCTAACTTAAAAATTGACTGGGGTATTCCTAGTAGTGAAGTTCTTTTATCTGAAAAGGATGGACTTTTACCTCAGTTAAAAGATATTCATAGTCCATTTTAGAAAAGCCATTCTGCCCTCTCCAAAGGGGAGGGCAGAATGGAGGTTACTACTTAATTAAATTATACAATTCATCTAATTTAGGCGATAGCACAATTTCGATACGCCGATTACGACTTCTAATCTCGGGTGTTGAACCACTCGTGATAGGCTGAAACTCTCCTTTGCCTGTTGCGGTAATTCGAGCATTTTCTATCTTTTCAATTTCTGTTAGATAACGAACCACTGAAGTAGCACGCAATACACTTAAATCCCAATTATCTTTTATTTGTCCGAGATGTACCACACGTTGATTATCAGTGTGCCCTTCAACAGAGATATTTATTTCAGGCTGGCTTTTCAACACATTGGCTAATTCCTGTAAAGCCTGTTTTCCTTTATCATCAATAATAATACTTCCTGTATCAAACAAAAGTTTGTCTGTTAGAGATACATATACCTTGCCATCTCGAATGTCGACAGATAAACCACTTTGTTGAAAACCCAATAAAGCTTTTTGCAACTTATCTTTAAGTGCATTGGTTGCCTCATCGCGCTTGCGCAAAACTTCTTCTACTTCTTTTAGGCGTGCCTCTCGCTTTTTCAGATCTTCTGATAGCTTATTTATTTTGGAAGAACTGTTAGATCTCAAAGATGCATAGTTCATATTCAATTCTTCTGCCTTATTTTGTAGCTCTGCGATGCGCTTATTGAGTCGACTCGTGTCTGCTCTTAACTGATTTATTTGCCCTTCTAGGGATTCGATTTTAACGCGGGCATTATTCCATCCATCCGAAACAGAATCGCACTGCGCTATCAGTGAATGATATTTTTTGGATGATAAAACAACACATGAGCTCAATGAGCTTATTAAAAATGTGGCAACAACTAATCTGAGTAAATATTTCATATTTTTTAATTTCAATTATGCAATTGCATTACGTAAAAATGCGATAAATGGGTACAGTTCAACGAATCCAGCCATAATTTTCTCTGTGGCATCAGCGTTTTTAAAATCATCTTGTTTCAGTGCATGACTAACGGTAAAACTTTTCAACTGAAGATAATTGATGTCTGGATGATCCATGGAATACCCTTTGGGAGTTGTTTTCAGTTTAAACTCGGTATCTAAGTACCCGAAGTAATTTTTAAATGACGATCGATCAATAATGGTATGAAAATCAGACCCATTGTAATCTATTTCTTGTCGTATCGCTTTTAACACATTGGCTTCTGGCATCCAACACCCTCCTGCTAGAAACGATTGTTCGGGGTGGATATGTAAGTAATACCCTGGTCCTTCGAAGTTTTTACCATTGGGGGAAATTCCTATGCCAAAATTGGTTTTATAAGGCGTTTTATCTTTGCTGAAACGTATGTCACGATAAATACGCATCACGCAATCTTTCGGATCAAGATCAGTGAGAATGGCGATATCAATTTTAGCTAAGCCATTAATAAGTTGAGAGACAAATGCGATCACATTTTCACGAGCCTCATCATGTTCTTGTTTATGTGCGTGGAACCACTCGCGGTTATTATTTTCTGCCAATTGACTCAGAAAATGAAAGGTATCAGACTTGATCATTGGTGTCGTGATAAAATGGTGTTTAAGTTCGCAAACTTAAGAAAAAGTGATGGAGTAAATAAGGTGTTATAGCGTGTATGACAAATCTGCATCACATAGTCCTTTTAGGGGAGTCGGAGACTCTTCTAAAAGTCAATCCGTAGAAAGATTCTACAGATAACTTGCAAATAGTTTTAAGCGAAGTGCAGATTTGTCATGTGCTGGTGTTGTCACGGCGCTATATTTTATTGGTTTTTTTAATACCTTTGTGGCCCTCATGGAGAGGTGTCTGAGTGGTCGAAAGAGCAAGCCTGGAAAGTTTGTATACTCGCAAGGGTATCGAGGGTTCGAATCCCTCCCTCTCCGCACCCAGTCTATGAAAAAAGCCTCAACAAATGAGGCTTTTTTCATTTAAATTTATCGCATACACACCGCACGCAAGTGTTATCATCATTATTGCCGAAATTCACGTCGTAACATAACCGATTTTAAAAACGTTTTTAAAAGGAGGGCTAGTGAATATGAGAAAAATAACTGTTTTATCATTTATCACATTAGGCGGAGTAATGCAAGCACCTGGTGAACCTGAGGAAGATACATCAAAAGGTTTCAAATACGGCGGTTGGTCTGCACCTTATGCAGATGAAATTTCTGGCAAGATGATGGAAGAACAGATGAAACCAACAGATCTTCTGCTAGGCAGAAAAACATTTGAGATTTTTGCCTCATACTGGCCTGAACATGCAAATAATTGGCCAGGTATCAATGATGTCACAAAATACGTCCTATCTAATACTGTAAAAAAGTCTAATTGGCAAAACACCATATTCCTTACCAGCGTGGTAGATATAGAAAAGTTCAAAAATCCAACAGGTTCTGATATCAAAATCTGGGGCAGTAGTAAGCTAGTTCAGCTTTTACTAAAGGATGATTTAGTGGACGAATTTTGGCTCAATGTTCACCCCTTGCTTCTTGGTAAAGGAAAAAAGTTGTTTGACAAGGATACGACTCCAACAGCATTTAAATTAATAGATAGCTGTCTTACACCCAATGGCGTTATCATGACTAATTACAAGCGAGCTGGAAAAGTCAAAATGGGTACTGTTGGTGCTTAAAGACGTGTAATAATGCCTATATCCAAACCTAATGATAAGCTATACTGTTATTTTAAGCCGTCCAAAATATCGAAGACAACTAAGAAAAAATGGAAATCGGAATAGATAGTTTCGCCTCCGCAATGTACGGCCGCAATACGCTGAACAGCGTGGATGCGATGGAACAGCTATTAGACAGGATCACTTTTGCTGACGAGGCAGGACTGGATGTTTTTGGTATCGGAGAGCACCATAAAAAAGAATTTCTGGATTCTGCTCCAGCGGTGATACTCGCTGCTGCAGCTTCACGTACTAAGCACATTCGATTAACCAGCGCGGTCTCCGTACTGAGCGCCGCTGACCCAGTACGCGTCTATCAAAGTTTCGCTACACTTGATCTGATTTCTAAAGGCAGAGCCGAATTGGTGGTTGGTCGCGGTTCTTCGCTGGAAGCTTATCCACTGTTCGGCTTTAACTTGGAAGATTATGATGCTCTTTTTAAAGAGAAACTAGATCTGTTATTAAAAATACGCGACAATGAATTTATTTCTTGGTCGGGCAGGTTCCGTCCACCACTAAATAATGTGCCAATTTATCCCAGATCCTTGCAGAAAAAACTGCCTATTTGGCTCGGCGTAGGCGGCACACCCGAATCATTTGCTCGTGCAGGCACACTGGGATTACCTTTAATGGTTGCTGTCATTGGTGGCGAAACATACCGTTTCCGCACATTGGTCGATCTATATCGCGAGGCTGGTGATCGAGCTGGTGTTACACAAGAGCAATTAAAAGTTGGTTTGCATTCGCCTGGATATGTGGCCGAGACTACTGAGCAAGCAATTGCTGACTACTATCCAGGCTATGCGGAGCTGTGGACAAAACTTGGCAAAGAACGCGGCTGGCCTCCAGTAACCAAAGACCACTTCGATAGACTGGTGGCACCGAAAGGTGTTTTAGTGGTTGGCTGCCCAGAACAAGTGGCAGAAAAATTATTGCGCCACGGCGAAGCACTAGGTGGAATTGACCGATTTACCTTTCAAATGGATAATGCTGGTCTGACCCACGCCCAGTTAATGAGCTCAATTAATTTGATTGGCACAAAAGTTATTCCATTAATTAAGCAACATGTATAAACTAAGAGCTGTAATTGCTGCTGGAGTTTTTCCATTTTATTTTCGGTCATTTTCTTGTGCAAGTATAAGAGTGATCAACCTTCTTTAAACAAAACATCACAACAATCGAATACCATGACTAAACCCGCTCCACTTAAAAGTGAACTACTCAGTCTGATGAATGTCAGTCAAGCCATGCTTAAAGATCTACAGTTGCTGGACATTCATAGCATCAGTCAGCTAAAGAACCAAACACCTGATCATCTTTATGAAAAACTTCAACAGCTTACTGGCGTAAGGCAGGATCCATGCGTATGGGATGTTTTTGCAGCGATCATTCATGAAGCCACAACAGGAGAAAAGTTGCCTTGGTGGAATTGGAGTAAAATCAGGAAAAATAAATCATAAAATAAAACAACTCATTGATTGCCGCCTCCAACATGTGTCTCTGGATGACAATCAATGAGCTGTTTTATTAAAGACATCGCTGCTATATTACGCTCAGTGAGGATACGTCACGTTTTTGGTAAACTACAGGTAGCTCCCCCACTTTTACAATGCGGCCTAGATTGTTAATCTTCACCTTGATACCAGTCATTGCCTTTAAACTTGTAATTCTAATCGATTTTTTCAATTCTTTATCAGCAGCCTTATCATCCTTCGTTTCCAAATGATGTCTAAATGAGAAATCATTTTTAGATACGCTTTGGACCCGATACAGGTGTTTACTGATCAAACCAAAATCATTTTCATGAATGGCACTTTGTAGTTCTTCATCTGGTAAGCCAAAAATAAACATCTCGTTTTGCTGCATAGAGGTGATATATTCCCAGTCAGATAATGGTAAGTCATTTAATATCTCTTGATCATCGAAACCAGAATCAAGTAATTCGTCCCAGGTTTCACGAGGATTAGTAATAATTACTGGTACCCTTTTCTGCTTCCGTTTTACAGCATCCCAAAATGTTACTGTATCATCTCGAAGCCTGCCACTTTTATCTCGATAAATGGATACGTGATGATTATTTCCCAGCTTGACAAAATCAATCGGTTTGCCTTGATCATTTTTACGCAATGGTTTTAATTCATCCCTTTTAGTAAAACACCTTACCGACCTGACCGCTATTCCTTTTTCCTGATTAATCCATACGACATGTTCACTTTTAAAAGCCACTTTAGGATTATTATCATATGTAGCTAAATGAGCTTTCACCTTCGCTTTTACTCCTTCATCCACAATTGAATCCACTTTCTCGAACTTGGCGTCTAATTTATAACGTACCACATTTGCATATTCGTAAACGCTAAAGGTGTCATAACCCATTTTTTCTTTAAAAATGAGTCTATTTTTTTTATTAAATGCTTTTTTGATGTCATTG
>CAIOLR010000226.1 GCA_903859135.1 uncultured bacterium
AAAAGGAAAAGTAATTGATGAACTAGAAAAAGGCTACTTTTTGAATGATAAAGTAATTCGTTTTGCTAAAGTGGTCATAGGAGTATAAGTTAACAAAAATGAATGCGAGCAAGTCAATGAACATTGACATACCAAAAGCTTTTGATACAATTATTCAAAAAAAAATGTCTAAGAAGAGAGATTATTACGATATACTAGGTGTTAAGCGTGATGCTGATGCAGATGCAATAAAAAAAGCGTATCGTAAGATGGCTATCAAATTTCATCCCGATAAAAATCCAGGTGATAAACAAGCTGAAGAAAACTTCAAAGAGGCTGCAGCAGCATACGAAGTACTAAGCAACGCCGAAAAAAAGAAGCGTTATGATCACTATGGTCATGCTGCTAATGCTGGAAGTGCGACTGGTGGTTACGGAGCAGGTGGAAGCATGAATATGGACGACATATTCAGTCAATTTGGTGACATTTTCGGAGATCGAGGTGGACATTTTGAAAGCTTCTTTGGTCAGCAACAACGAGGCCGAGGTGGCAGGCCTGTAGCTAGGGGGAGTAATCTTCGTATTAAAGTAAAATTAACCCTCGAAGAAATTGTAAAAGGTGTTGAGAAGAAAATCAAAGTAGCCAAAAAGATCGTTTGTAATCACTGTAATGGCAGTGGTGCGAAAGACCAATCGTCCACACAAACTTGCCATACCTGCGGCGGTAGTGGCGCTGTAAACAAAGTAACCAATACCGTACTTGGCCAAATGCGAACAACCAGCACTTGTCCTACCTGTGGCGGACATGGTACAGAAATTACTGCAAAATGCACGAGTTGTCATGGTGAGGGGCTGATACGTGGCGAAGAAACCATTTCGATCAATATTCCAGCTGGTGTGAGCGAAGGTATGCAGCTTTCGATGAGTGGCAAAGGAAATGCAGCACCTCGTGGTGGAATTGCTGGAGATTTAATCATCCTCATTGAGGAAATACCACATGAAACCTTAAAAAGAGAAGGAAACAATGTGGTCTACGATTTACATATCAGCTTTATTGATGCCACTTTAGGTTCAACTGTTGAGATACCCACCATTGATGGAAAAGCCAAAATAAAAATAGAACAGGGCACGCAAGGTGGTAAAATTTTGCGATTAAAAGGCAAAGGAATTCCAGAAGTAAACTCATACCATAGTGGAGATCAACTGGTTTATGTGAATATTTGGACACCGAAAGCTTTATCTAAGGAAGAGCAAACTCTTCTACAGAAGTTGCAAGAATCTCCAAATTTTAAACCCCAGCCAGGGAAAAATGAAAAAAGTTTTTTCGATCGGATGAAAGAATATTTTGAATAAAAATTAGGCAAGCATGATACAGATAGTTATTTTGTATTTGACAATCGGTTCTTTTGTAGTGTTACTCATCTGTGACACTACAAAGGTGTCAGCCCAAACTGTAACTATTATGAGCAAGGAGCAATTGGTCGGTGGCGATCGAGATAAACATGGTTGTATTGGATCTGCGGGCTACACGTGGTCGAATATCCAAAATAAATGTGTCAGGATTTTTGAGGTGGGTATTAGACTAAACCCTTCACAACTTGAACCTAATCAGGCAGTGATATCTGCATTCATCCTGTTTAATAAAAACCAGCGTAAAGCAGAACTATTTATTTCAAATCAAAAATCCATCATTTTAAGTCGAAAAACTACCAGAGACCATTCTTTCTGGGCGAATAAAAACTTCAAACTATTCCCCCTAAAAGAAAATAATGGATACTTCTTAAAAGATGGAGATAAGACGATATACTCCACTTCGGAATCAAAATTGCATACTATAGAATGACAGTTATTAAAAAACTCAGACATATTGAATTAACAACCATCACCGAAATAACCGATATAGATACAAGCACTGAGCAATTATTTTTAGACCACAATCAAATAGGCACACTTCCTAAAAATATCGATCGTCTCGAAAATCTTCAAATTTTAGATCTATCGTATAATAATCTAGTTAAATTACCCAAAAGCCTGGGTAATTTAAAGGAACTCCTTTTTTTATATGCGAGCAATCTAAAAATCTCCGAATTGCCCGACGAACTCTGTAAACTAACAAACCTCATCTATCTAAATGTTAGCAGCAATCAGCTGAGTCAGCTACCAGAAAACATAGGGCATCTTCATGATTTAAAAGAACTCAGGCTTTACGACAATCAATTGGTAAACATTCCACAATCTATCGGAAATCTAAAACAACTAAAAGAGATACATATCCATAACAACCAGCTAAAAACAATCCCCACCACCATTGGAGGAATTACCCAATTACAAAAATTGATTCTGCGAAATAATGCAATCACACACGTACCCAATCAAATCGGTGACTTATCAAATCTGCAGGAATTGGACCTCCGAAATAACCAGCTAACCCTCCTACCCGAAACAATTGGAAAATTGCAAGAGCTCGCTTATCTGGACCTGAGAAACAATAAACTCGACACATTACCCAGTAGCCTGCTCAACTTGTCCAATCTTCAAAAATTAGATCTTCGATGGAACAATATGACTAGCCCTCCCAGCTGGATCAAACCATTGAGGAAACGTGGTTGCACTGTGTATTGGTGATGGACATTAAATTGACAAGCTACATGTGAAATACAGATAAACATGTAACCCAACACTTCATTCACTCGTGGTTTGTACCTATTTCAACCAGTCCGAATACAGCCACCCTATTTATTATCATTTTCTAATTTTTTGCTAATTATTTATTTGGTTTTGTGAAAACATTGCTCGATTTTTGTCAACTATTAATATTAAGTCTTAATAATAATAATAACATGAAAGTCACACAGAAACGAATAATATGCTTCGTTACACTTCTTTTTCTGGGGCTAACCACTGGAAAATCAATTGCTCAAACAACTAGTATTTCAGGGCGAGTAATCTCAGAGGGACAACCCATCGAATATGCACACGTAGCCATAATAGGTACTTCTTTAAGAGCATCAACAGATAGTACAGGTAAATTTAAGATCAAACATATTCCTGCTGGAACCTACAAAGTACAAGCATCCTACATAGGGTTTTTAAAAATGGAAAAATCAGTTATTATAAAGGATGGTACCACTCCGGTCCTGAATTTTGATCTTACCAATCGAAAAAATAACCTGAATGAAGTCGTTGTAAGCGGAACATTAAAAGAAATTAGTCGTGTGGAGAGCACGGTTCCTGTGGAGGTATACAATCAATCTTTTTTCAAAAAAAATCCCACCCCCAGTATTTTTGAGGCCTTGCAAAATGTGAATGGCGTACGTCCGCAACTCAATTGTAGCGTATGTAACTCTGGCGATATTCACATTAACGGTTTGGAAGGTGCCTACACCATGATATTAATCGATGGGATGCCCATTGTCAGTGGTTTAGCAACCACATATGGCTTATCTGGTATTCCAAATTCCCTAATAGAACGAATTGAAATTGTAAAGGGCCCGGCATCCTCTTTATATGGTAGCGAAGCCGTTGGTGGAATTGTGAATATCATCACCAAAAAACCACAAAATGCCCCTAAATTCTCGACAGATTTTTTTAGCACGACTTGGCAAGAACGGAATATTGATGTTGGTTTTAAATCCAACGTAGGTAAAAAAGCAACAAATCTCACAGGGATCAATTACTTCAGCTACAACAATATGGTTGATAACGACCGAGACGGTTTTACAGATGTAACACTACAAAATCGTGTTTCTATTTTTCAGAAATGGAACTTTGAGCGGAAAAACAATCGCCTATTTAGTATTGCCGCTCGTTTTCATCACGAAGACCGTTGGGGTGGTGATACCCGATGGACCAAAGAGTTTAGAGGTGGAAAAAAAATCTATGGGGAAAGTATTTATACCAATCGTTGGGAGCTATTAGGTAGTTACCAATTACCCACAAAAGAAAACGTGATCGCTTCCTTTTCTTATAATAATCATGATCAAGACAGTCGCTATGGTTATGAATCCTATATTGCTCAGCAAAAAATTGGTTTTGCTCAGTTGAGATGGGATCGTAAACTGGGCCGCCATGATCTGCTTACAGGAACATCCTTACGTTACACCTTTTATACGGATGATACTCCAGCCACACAAAATGGTAGCAATTCTGAAATTCAACTACAGCAAACATGGTTACCTGGAATCTTTTTACAGGATGAGATTACTGTTGCGACCAAACACAAATTACTACTTGGCTTTCGTTACGATTACAATTCCGCTCATGGAAATATTTATACCCCAAGAATGGGCTATAAATGGACCATCAATGATAAAAACAGTATACGTCTGAACACAGGAACAGGTTACCGAGTAGTCAATTTGTTTTCGGAAGATCATAGATCACTTACAGGGTCCAGAAAAGTGACTATCCTAGGTAAGCTAGAACCCGAACAATCATACAATGCAAATTTGAATTACCTAAAAAAGATTTATACCCCCAATGGAACTTTTATCGGACTGGACGCAACGGCTTTTTATACTTATTTTAAAAATAAAATCAACTCAGATATTGATAGCGACCCAAGCAAAATAATTTTCCAAAATGAATCAAACTATTCTGTAAGCAGTGGAATAAGTGCCAATGCGGATATTGCATTTAATAATGGTTTTAAAATCATGCTAGGAGGCACTTATTTAGACGCCTTCAATATGAAGGATAATGGGGAAAAAGAAGTCCCTTTAAAAACCGAGGGTTTTACTGGAACTTGGACTCTATCCTACAAAATTAAAAAGGCACATCTTGGTATCGATTATACGGGTAATGTATACAGCCCCATGCGCCTTCCGTTGATCAGCGATTTGGATCCTCGACGCGAATATTCTCCATGGTGGAGCATTCAGAATATCCAATTAGTTTACAGTGGATTTAAAAATATAGAAATGTATGGCGGAGTGAAAAATTTACTTAATTGGACACCTAGCCAAGGTAATCCATTTATCATTGCCCGAACAAATGATCCTTTTAACAATGACATCACAAAAGAAAATGACAAAGTAATTGCGACACCCAACAATCCGCAAGCACTATCTTTTGATGCAGACTATAACTATGCCCCTAATCAAGGTATACGCGGATTTTTTGGGGTTAGATTGGCTATCAAATAATTTAACACCCATTACCCTCCCGTGAAGCCCAACGCGAAGATCAGGATCAACTATTGTTTCATGATCCTTGCGTTGGGTTTTGTTTTATCTACTCAAACCTCATTTTCACAGCTGAAGAGCTATTCATTCGAAGAAATAGATCATTTACAAAAGATAGAAAAGAAGCCAATAGTCATCTTTATCCATACCAGCTGGTGCAAGTACTGCGGCCTTATGCGAAACACGACTCTGAAAAATAAACATGTGGTAAAATTGCTAAACACAAACTATTATTTCGTTGATTTTGACGCAGAGGATACACGAGCAATCTCTTTTCACAACAATACCTTTACATACAAACCAACAGGAAACAATACAGGTATACACCAATTAGCTACCGTACTTGGTACCGTTAACGGATCGATATCCTACCCTGTGCTTTGCATATTAAATTCCGACTACGAGATTATTTTCCAACACAATCAATATCTAAGTCCTAAAGACATGCTCCATATTTTAGAGCGATTAAAGTAAAGTAGGTACTCCTACCCTGTCGACTATTTTTCAGTAGATTGCTTCCCACATTCTTTCGTTAATCTACTCCTTTTTGAAATGAAATAATATGCAAAAAACTGATCAAAAACGCCTTTATAAAATTGCCTTTGGGCTTTCCATATTTACCATACTATACAACCTAGTTGAAGGACTTATTGCGACCTATCTGGGCTATGAAGACGAAAATCTAACGCTATTTGGTTTTGGGGCAGACAGCTTCATTGAAATGATTTCGGGATTTGGTATTGCTCACATGATTTTTCGTATCCAACGAAACCCGAATAGCAACCGGGATGATTTTGAGCGAACAGCATTACGCATTACAGGTTATGCCTTTTATACCTTAGTTATTGGGCTTTTAATGACAAGTATATACAACATCTGGATCGGGCATCAGCCAAAAACCACATTTTGGGGCATTGTTATTTCTCTAATTTCAATTGCTGTGATGTGGGCTCTGATGTACAGCAAAACAAAAGTGGGGAGATTGTTAAACTCACAGGCAATGCTTGCGGATGTAGAATGCACGCGCATTTGTATTTATATGTCTGTTGTGCTACTTGTGGCCAGTGGAATATATGAACTAGTCCACTTGCCATATATCGACTCAGCGGGAACTTTGGCACTTGCATACCTCTCTTTTAAAGAAGGAAAAGAATGTTTTGAGAAAGCAAACAACGATACGTATTGCTCTGGTGAACACTAAATTCAGTATTCGAAAGTTTAATAAATAAAAAAATCGTAACCCACTGACATCTTTGGCAGTCCCAACC
>CAIOLR010000227.1 GCA_903859135.1 uncultured bacterium
AATCACTTTTTGAGGACCGAATATTTAATTCCCAAGGCGCGAATGCTTTCTTCCACTCGTGTATATTCTACTACGATGGCCTCTTTTTCTATCGCCCTTGTCTTTTTTTATAACCCACAGGTTTACACTTTTTTGTGTAAACTTATTTCAGGACGAGACATCATTGAAAAAATAATTTGACGAAAGAACTACATATCAATCACCCCCTCAAACACAAAGGTTGCGGGACCTTTTAGAAATACGTTTGTAAAAGAATGACCATCATATTGAAAACACACATCCAACGTACCACCTAAAGCACAAATACGCGTATTAATCAACCCGATTTGTTGCTTTTGTTTAGCCATCGCCATCGCTACTGCCGTCACACCCGTTCCACAAGCATAGGTTTCGTCCTCTACACCACGTTCGTAGGTTCTTACAAAATAATGCGCACCAATATCTTCTACAAAGTTGACATTGATTCCCTCCGAAGCGTACGCTGGGCTATACCGAATGGCTTTACCAGCGGCATACACATCTTGATGTTCTAGATCATGGGCATAAACAACATAATGCGGCGAGCCTGTATTTAATACATAAGCATCTCCTTCTGCTGTGATCTGGTGTACATCAATCATCTGCAAACTCACCATTTCGTCCTTTTCGGAAATGGTGGCATCGTGCGATCCATCCATCGCCCAAAAAGTAGCTTGACAATTGATGATTCCCATTTTTTGTGCAAAGGCAACGATACACCTTCCTCCATTTCCACACATACTACTTGGCCGACCATCAGCATTGTAATAAACCATCTCAAAATCAAAACCTTCTTTGTTTTGCAAAAAGATCATACCATCGGCACCAATACCAAAACGCCTGTCACATAATCTGTTGATTAACTTCGACTGTTGATGATCGATTGACTGATCTCGATTATCAACCAAAATAAAGTCGTTTCCAGCACCTTCGTATTTAAAAAAATATAGCTTCATGATAATCATTTAAATAACCCCAAATATGCTGCATCTCTCTGAGGAAGAATCCCAAACTGACAAATGTACAGTTTAACATTTTTTAACACGATCATGATATCTAATTCATTTGCAAATTACGCTAATGGTATTATTTTTGACCAGCTACTAAAGTAAAAAGAATGATGATAAGGCCATCATAAACCTCTTCCAATCAAAAAGGACTAGCCAAGGATCGCATACATCATCAAAAAACAAATTAAAAATCAAAAAAATGAAAAAGATAGGTATCACTTTTCTTACTGCATGTATTGGGGGTGCAGTAGCCATAGGCTCGTACAAACTCATCGAAACCAAACAACATAACAGCTTGTCTTTCGAAGACAGGCAGAAAGTCTATTTTGCTAATAACCCACATCAGCTAGTTGCTTCACCAACAGGCGATTTAGATTTTACGCAGGCAGCTGCAGCTGTGACCCCTGCAGTGATACACATCAAAACCACTTATAATAGTTCAAAAAACACAGACAGGGACCCTTTTGAAGGGATGTTTGATGAATTTTTTGGTGGCAGACGACGCTCCCTCAGCCCCGTGATGGCTTCTGGATCAGGTGTCATTATTTCTGAGGATGGCTATATCGTAACGAACAACCACGTGGTGGAGGGTGCAGATAAAATTGAAGTTATTTTACCTGATAAACGCTCATTTCAAGCCAAAATAATCGGTCGAGATGCCAATACAGATTTAGCATTAGTAAAAATTCAAGGAAAGGGATTCCCCATCGTGAAACTCGGAAACTCGGATGATGCGCGTGTTGGAGAGTGGGTTTTAGCCGTGGGATACCCTTTTGCATTAAACACCACCGTCACAGCAGGTATCATTAGTGCCAAAGGACGTCAAATTGGCATTTTAGATCAAAACAATAGCGCTAGATCAAATGGTGAGTCACAAGCGAGAACAGCTATTGAATCATTCATTCAAACAGATGCAGCTATTAACAAAGGGAATAGTGGTGGAGCACTCGTCAATACGCGTGGCGAGCTCATTGGTATCAATGCTGCCATTGCATCCCAAAGTGGAAGCTATGAAGGATATGGCTTTGCAATCCCAATTAATCTCGCTAAAAAAATTCTAGATGATTTTATGAAATTTGGCTTGGTGAAACGCGGATATATTGGAGTAAGTTTTAGAGAGTTAGATTCAGATGTTGCCAAACAATTAGGAGTCGATGAAATCAATGGTTTGTATGTTGATCAGATCCTATTGGGCGGTGCCGCTGAATCTGCCGGTTTAAAAAAGGGCGATATTATTATCAAAGTAGATGGTAAACATATTGCCTCATCCTCCGATTTACAGGAACGCGTTGGCCGTCTTCGTCCAGGTGACAAAGTACAGTTATCCTACCTTCGTGGAGGAAAAGAGCAAAGTGCCAATGTCACATTAAAAGGCGAAGAATCAGTAAAAACAGCAAAAAGTGGAAGCCGATCTTCAGCTGAGGTCTTCAACAAGCTAGGCGCAAGTTTTGCACCATTGAGTAACACCACCAAAAAGAAATTTGGTATCAGTTCTGGAATTCAGCTTGCAGAGGTTCGCAGCGGCGGATTATTTGACCAGTATGATGTTCCCAAAGGGCTCGTCATCACAAGTATCAATGGAAAACAAGTGAATAGTGTGGATGATATAGACAGTGCACTAGAAGCATCCACCAATGATATGGTCCGAATTAGTGGTATCACATCCGATGGGTCCCGTTTGACCATGAATTTTCCCATTCGCTAAAAATAATTGATAACAAAACGCTCATCTATATTTTTTTGAGTATACCCAAAGAGGGGGTTAGCAACGATTTTAGAATCAGTGTTAGCCCCCTCTTTATAACTACTCACTCAAGTACCCATAAACTA
>CAIOLR010000228.1 GCA_903859135.1 uncultured bacterium
CTGCCAAAGACATTTGTTCCCATAATTGCGGACTCTCATTGCTTGAAAAAAAGTACACATAACCATCTCCATTACCATTACAGGTTGCTTCTACACCACCACCACAGGTTGGCCAATAAGAAAACGCGTTAGGCATATCACCTGGCAAATAACTATATCTAGCCTTAAAGGAATTGATAGCGATTTCAAATTTTGCAAAGTCAGCGATTATACTGTTCAACCTGAGTACGGAGTTTTAAAAGGTATTGAAAAAATGCGCTGATGCAAATAACATACCGATTTTACTCGATTAGAAGGAATTTCAGTATGATTAATGTGCACCAGCTAGTTACCATTTTTTGTGAAATTGATGATTTTTGCAAGGAATTAGATGAAAATATTTCTCAACCATTGTTAACAAGCCCCACCAAAGGACCGCGTGGCCCAGCATGTTGCTTATCGATTAGCGAGATTATGACTATCCAAATCTCATTTCAAATGGTTGGATACAGAAACTTTAAGACATTTTACACCGGATTTTTACAGGTGTATTGGAAAGAATATTTTCCAAAAATACCAAGTTACCAACGTTTTGTTGAATTGATTAATCGCGCAATTTTTGCCTTAACTTTATTCACGCAGTTTAATGGCGGCAAGAAAACAGGGATATATTACGTTGATGGAAGTTGCTTGCCAGTCTGCCATATTAAAAGGTCAAAGCGCAATAAAGTTTTTAAAGAAATTGCCGAATATGGTCATACATCTGTCGGTTGGTTTTTTGGCTTAAAAATTCATTTAGTCATTAATAATCTAGGTGAATTGATTGCTTTTAAAATAACTAAGGGCAATGTACACGACGGCACCGCAGCAAAGTCACTGCTATCCTCACTTAAAGGTTTAGCATTTGGTGATAAAGGTTATATCGGTAAAAAGCTTTTTGATGAATTATTTAAAAATGGATTGAAATTAATTACAAGAAAACGAAAAAATATGAAAGATAAATTAACTGTGACTGACTATGAAAAACAGCTGTTGAATCAACGGAATTTAATCGAAACCATCTTTGATTGTTTAAAGCATAAATATCACATTTGGCATACTCGCCATCGTTCAATGCTAAATGCTATGACGAATTTAATGGCGGCTTTAGCTGCATATACTATAGAGCCATTAAAGGTATCTGCTTTTAAACTACTCTCTCAACAACCGCTGACTATTTCTCAAGGCTATTAAACTCCGAACTCGGGTTAAGAATAATAAAGGGGGTGTTTTATTGTTAGCGCATTCAAAAGATATCGAAGATCCAACGTATGCATATAGCCTCAGATGGGGCATAGAGTTGGGCTTTAGAGCGATGAAGAGTGGGGGATTTAATATGGAAGATACTAAGTTAATTAAACCAGATAGGATTACAACGTTATACCAAATAATCGCAATTCTAACTGCATTTGCACACAAGGGTGGAATTGTTCTTAATGCTATAAAACCAATCAAAATTAGGTCGCATGGACGTAAATCTATCTCATTTATTAGGTTATTTCTGGATTTTCTAAGATCTTCTAAAGCTCATGTAACCCTAGTATATAGAGCCATTACAAGCTATTTAGCTCCACCATGGAAAAACTTTTTGAAAAATTGTCGTGTACGTTAATAAAAGGTTAAGAAAAACGACAATTTTTAAAATAGATCCCATCAAGATTTGTTTAATACACTCTAGATACCCCAAAATAC
>CAIOLR010000229.1 GCA_903859135.1 uncultured bacterium
CTAAACCAACGCCAAAGGAAGAAAAAAACCAAGAAGAGTGAAACAGAGCAAAAACCTAAAGAGTAATTTGGTCTAATCATTTTAGTAAACATTTAGGATCGACGTATATTTATAAATCCATTTGTTCAATTTTCCCATTCCAATTTTATTTGGGATTGCCTTCTTCTAAAGTGGCGGCCGTTCCCTTTGGGAGTTGCTTCTTCATTATTCTCAGTTTGGCTTCTAATATATCAATCCACTTGTTCAGAGACTTCATTTCTTTATCCTTCGCATCGATATGTTTCCTTAATCGCACCATAAACCTTTCCAACCGCCTTTGCTTTCGTCGTTGACAACGACATTGAGAGCACCTTATGGGCTCATCGTTTGGGATTATGTGAGGGGGATACATGACTACTATAGTAAGCAAAACACTAAGCGTAAAAAAAGTATTTCGTTCCAACATGGAAAACAATATGCACATGAAACGAACTCAAAATTAGTATATGAACAAAGAGAAGTTGAAAAATTTGTATCTTTCCCCTACCAACGTACGGATACTTGTGTCATATCATGTTTTCTCATTAAAAAGTGTGTTTCACAGATGTGTTCCTGAAAATTTCAATTTAAACATGCGTTCGTTCAAAGATTGAAATTTTTCGCAAAACGACAGAGGCTGATACAACATACAACAATGCATTATCGGAATTAGCCATTACTAATTTAATTGTACATGTACGCTACCTTTCTTATAACTCATAAATGAAAAAACACCTCCGACTAATATTACTAATTGGAATGCATAAATGGAGAAATAATACCATTGTTGTTAATATTAAGATGAAGATGGTATGATAAAAGTATGTAGCTTTAGAATAGGAGAATTAGGTCAATTGAAACTATGTGTACGCAATAAAATAAACATTGAATTTATGGTTAAATGATGAACAGTATAGTAGTACCTATAACACCTTCCGCTTGTAATTTGCAATAATACGCTCAAATGTCCTCGGTGAAAACTGCTGCCTGCATGTAGGGCATCGCATTTTATTACTACCAGTAAAACTAAGCATCCGCCTCATGCATGGGATACAAATTTTCGACCTACAGGATTGTCTACATGGAAGCTTCACAAGCTGTTTTTTTTCACAAAACATTACGGAGCACTGACGGATGTCCTGTCCATGTTGTACATTGAAACGATTATATACACTTTTAGAACGCTCAGATAAACTCATAGGCTGAGTTTTTGTTTTCACATTTTTAGAATGTGAAAGGACCGACTTATATTTGTGGCTTCTTTTCCGTCTCGTCAGGCTTGTCGTTATTCGAAAGCGTCGTGGATTTTTCTCCCTTTTTGTTTCCTGTGTATCGCCACAACCTGTTTGGCCACATTCCAGCACGCGCTTCGTTGGTCGATTGTGCGAATGCGAAGTTGGTTGCCGTTGAGCAATTTTCCTGTTTAATCCATGGCTAATAGTAACAGCAACATTTCCAGACGAAAAACGTGAAGGCCGAATCCTTCTTCGCTTTGTTGGCAGCTCCTTCACGCGATCACAGGATATTTCAATATGCCCATAATGAGGAGCGGTTAACCATGTAATACAAACGACTGGGTTGTTTTGCTTATCATTGTAAGGTTGCGTTTTTATGATTGCATGATGATGTGTCCTTCCATCCAGAGCATAAACTAAATTACCCGGATAAAGTACAGCGGAAGTCATCTTCTTAATATATAGTTGATTTCATATGCTGATAAGCCATGCTAAGAAAAAGAACTACCGTAGTAAGAGTATAAGCATCGTATAAAGAACATGTAGGTTTATTCAATATCTATTCTGGTACGGACACGTATTCAACCAATTATGCTACGTATCCAAAATGAAGAAGAGTAACAAGACGTATAAAGAACATGTAGGTTTATTCAATATCTATTCTGGTACGGACACGTATTCAAGCAACCAAGCAAGCAAGCAACCAAGCAAGCAAGCAAGCAAGATTTGTATTCTCTGGCGAATTCCGGGGTAGAACTCGGCACGTAGGCCTCGGACCGTACCAGCTCAGAAAATGAGATCACCCAGAGCGGCGCTACACCACGGCTATTTTCTTCTTGTTTTACTATTCATATCTTGTAACTAAAAAGAACTGCATTTTGAGACCGCCATGATGATTGGATCCGTTGCCAACAGCAGGCTTACTAGTCCCAGCACACAAAAAATGGCACAAGTTGCTATGC
>CAIOLR010000230.1 GCA_903859135.1 uncultured bacterium
GTTCGATGTTCATTTTCAATTAAACCAAATCTGACGTGATCATCTCCATAATTACCAAAACCAATACCAGGTGCAACGGCTACTTTTGCTTCTAACAGTAGTTTTTTTGAGAACTCTAAGGAACCCATAGATTGATAAGCTTCTGGTATCTTAGCCCAGACAAACATGGTCGCTTTTGGTTTTGTAACAGGCCATCCTGATGCATTTAAGCCATCACAAAGGACATCTCTTCTTTTTCTGTATGTCTCGGCAATTTCTGCCACACATTCTTGTGGTCCTTCAAGCGCTGCAATAGCAGCAATTTGAATAGGTGCAAACGTACCATAATCAAGATAAGATTTTATCTTGGCGAGTGCTGAGACAAGTTCTTTATTTCCACACATAAAACCTACACGCCAACCGGGCATGTTATAACTTTTAGACATGGAAAAAAATTCTACGGCAATGTCTTTTGCACCTTTCACCTGAAGAATTGAGGGTGCTTTGTAACCATCAAAAACAATATCAGCATAGGCAATATCTTGTACAACCCAAATATTATGTTCTTTGGCGACGGCAATAATATTTTCAAAAAAATCAAGCTCCACACATTCTGAAGTAGGATTGCCAGGAAAGTTGAGGATTAACATTTTGGGTTTTGGCCATGAGTCAACAATAGCTTTTTGCAATTCTTCAAAAAAATCACCACCAGGAATCATCGGTACATGTCTTAAATCAGCACCAGCGATGACTACGCCATAGGGATGTATCGGATAAGCAGGGTTGGGTACTAGAACCACGTCACCGGGACCTAGAGTCGCTAATGCCAAATGTGCCAAGCCTTCTTTAGAGCCAATCGTGACAATGGCTTCTGTTTCAGGATTCAGATCAACATCGTAACGAGTTTTGTACCAGTCGCAGATGGCTTTTCGTAATCTAGGAATGCCTTTGGACATTGAGTAACGATGGGTGTCTGGCCTCAGAGTTGCTTCAATCATTTTATCAACGATATGTTGAGGCGTAGGTTGATCTGGATTACCCATGCCAAAATCGATAATATCTTCTCCTGCAGCTCTAGCCTTGGCTTTTAGTTCATTAACTATGTTAAAAACGTATGGAGGTAAGCGACTTATTCTATGAAATTCTTCCATTAATAGCTCTTGAGCAACTAGGTATGACTATGATTAAAAAATTAACTCCTCACTGTGAGAAGTTATAAAAAAGTGGTTAAATTACTGGTCTTATGTCTTTGTGTCAAATATTAGCGATGAATCGATAAGACTAGGATACGTTCAAAGTTGATTAAGAGATTTTACATAATATACGTTCTACTCGAATCAGGTCTTCAGCCGTGTCAATACCAGCCTCTGGTGTTTTATCTACGATTTTCACACATATAGCTTCTCCATGCCAAAGAATTCTAAGTTGTTCCAGAGATTCAATAGCTTCTAAAGGTGATGGTTCCCAAGAACAGTAACGCTTTAAAAAATCTACTTTGTAGGCATAAATTCCTATGTGTCTGAGATAAGCAATTTTTCCAGATGGCTCTCTACCAGAATTAACAAAAGCATCTCTTTCCCAAGGAATGGGTGCACGACTAAAATAAAGGGCATACCCCATTTTATTTACTACAACCTTTACTGCATTTGGATTAAAAATTTCTTGCGGATCAATTATTTTTGCAGCCAGTGTGGCAATGCCCACAGTTTGTTGATTAGCTAGTGCAGCTGCTACTTCACGAATTATTGTGGGTGGTATAAGTGGTTCATCACCTTGTAGATTTACGATAATGTCGCTATCTTCCCAGCCACAGTGTTTTACTGTTTCAGTGATTCTTTCCGTACCACTTTGATGGTTAGGGTTAGTCATAACTGCTTTAATACCCAATGCACAAACGGTATTTTTAATTTGTTCATTATCAGTTGCTACTATAATATCATCAGCACCGGCTTCCAGCGCACGTTCGCAAACATGAGCAATCATGGGTTTACCGGCAATAGTTAATAACGGTTTTCCTGGCAGTCTCGTTGAACCATAGCGGGCAGGTATAACAACTTTAAAACGGAGACTCATTTGTAAAGAGCTTCTGTTTCTTCACTGCTTAAACTCCGTGCTTCATCTTCCAGCATAACGGGAATATCATCACGGATGGGGAAGGCGAGGCGATCCGCTCGACATATTAGTTCTTCAGTAGTTTTATCATATCGTAATGGGCTTTTGCATAATGGACAGGCTAAAATATCGAATAAATGTTTATCTATCATGATGTTCTCTTGAGTAATTTTAATAATTTATCAGAAAAATGGCTTTCTGGAATAGCTTTAACAGGTAGAAACCAATGCTGAAGTCCTGCAAAAGTCGTACATTTTACGGCATCTTTTTCTGTCA
>CAIOLR010000231.1 GCA_903859135.1 uncultured bacterium
CATTTTTTTGAAGTTTCGTCACAACAAAAAAGACTATTTCCAATCGCTTTTCAGGCCTATAATATTATTCCTTTTTCATTTTTAAACAGGCTCTTAATGAAAAAAGAAAACTTGTTTTAGACATAGTCTTGGCTAATAAAAATGGAATAATAAAACCATGGATGACCATTTGGTCATCCATGGTTTGGACTGAATATTCACTAAGTGGTGGATTGGGAATTCGAAGTGCTTAGGCTAGTGAGATCGGTGATGCACTAACGGTTTCTACAGTACGATCCACTTTTTTAACCAAACTTTGCAGCACAGAGCCTGGTCCTACTTCTGTAAATGAAGTAGCCCCGTCACTCAACATATGTTGAACGGTTTGTGTCCAGCGGACAGCACCCGTTAATTGAGCAATCAAGTTGTGTTTGATGCTAGCCACATTGGTATAAGGCATAGCATCTATATTCTGATAGATGGGGCAGATGGGTTGATGAATAGTTTTAGCTTCAATAGCAGCTTGTAGCTCAGCACGAGCGGGCTCCATCAATGGGGAGTGAAAGGCTCCACCAACATTCAGTTTCAGTGCCCGTTTTGCTCCTGCTTTTGTGAGAAGCTCACAGGCTTGGTCGATACCTTCGATGGTTCCCGAGATCACTAATTGTCCAGGGCAATTGTAATTGGCAGGAACTACCATTTCGGCCATATCGCGACAAATGTGCTCTACCGTTACATCATCCAACCCTAAAATAGCTGCCATGGTTGATGGACGAGCCTCACATGCTTTCTGCATGGCATTTGCTCGTGCAATCACTAATTTTAGTCCATCTTCGAAAGACAATGCTTCGGCTGCAACCAATGCTGAAAACTCGCCCAAAGAATGTCCTGCGACCATGTCGGCCTTAAATTCAGTTCCTAATTCTTTTGCAAGAATCACAGAATGTAAAAATATAGCTGGTTGTGTTACATTAGTTTGCTGTAAGTCCTCAGCCGTGCCATTGAACATAATTTCAGTTATGTTGAAGCCTAAAATACGGTTGCCCTGTTCAAAAAGTTTTTTGGCGGATGCAGATTGCTCGTATAAATCTTTACCCATGCCAATAAATTGTGCTCCTTGACCAGGAAAAAGGTATGCTTTCATAAGTGTTGAGTAAGCGATATTCAAATACTATTTATTAAATCAAATTTGCCGTGATTAATCGTAGAAATTCGGCTCTAGTTTTTTCTTTATTAATGAATGCCCCTGTAAATGCCGAGGTAGTTGTGACCGAATTTTGTTTTTGGACGCCACGCATGGCCATACATAGATGTTTACATTCAACCACCACAGCCACGCCAGCAGGTTGAAGTGTATTTTGAATGCAGTCACGTATTTCGTTCGTTAAGCGTTCCTGAACCTGTAAGCGACGAGCATAGGTATCCACCACTCGAGGGATTTTACTTAAACCAACGATATGCCCGTTGGGGATGTAGGCGATGTGTGCTTTTCCAAAAAAAGGAAGCATATGATGTTCGCACATCGAAAATACTTCGATGTCTTTCACGACCACCATTTGGCTATAATCTTCTTTAAACATCGCACTTTCTAAAATTGCACTTGGATCACTATGGTATCCTTGTGTCAGAAACTGGAGTGCTTTAGCCACACGTTCGGGAGTTTTAAGCAATCCTTCACGGGATGGATCTTCGCCCAAGTCTTTTAAAATGGATTCGTAATGACTGGCAATGCGTGCTACCTTTTCGGGGTTGTACCGATCAATTTTTTTATATCCGTTATGCTCTTCGTCTTCTTCAGTCATAAAATTTTTGTACTTGGTTTTATGAAAATGTTTATTTTTTTGCTGAGTTATTCGCCCAGATATTCAACAAAGTTGTTTTCAGTTTCGTAAAGTTTAATGGAATGCAGTTGAGCCCCTTCCGATGCGATTAATGGCTTTAGTTTATCAAAAATGACAATGGCTAGTACCTCTGTTGAAGCCATTTTCCCTTCCATAAAATCAACATCGAGATTGATGTTTTTATGATCTAATGGATCCGTGATATGGGTGCGAATGATATTTTTTAACGCTTTCAGGTCGATTACAAATCCCGTTTCAGGGTTTATTTCTCCTTTTACGGTAACAAATAGCTCATAATTGTGTCCATGCCAATTCTTATTTGAGCATTTGCCAAATATTTCTGCGTTCTTTTCATCGCTCCAATCCGCACGCCACAATTTATGTGCTGCATTGAATCGTTCTCTTCGGGTGATATAAATCATATTTATATAAATGAAGGTGCAAATATACCTAAAAAGGATTACGCGTCCTTCGTTGCTTTGTCTAACTTCGTTTGATGAAACTATTAATTGTTGCTGCAACACGCACCGAGATAGAACCTCTGCTATCTTATTTTGATGTTGATGAAAATCACTTTAAAATTGAAAATTACGAGGTAGATGTGTTAATCACGGGTGTAGGAATGGTTCCTACTGCTTTTGCACTAGGGCAGAAATTAGCGCATCAGCGATACAGTTTTGCCATTAACGTGGGTATTGCTGGAAGCTTTGATCCTGATTTAGCTATAGGTGATGTTGTTTCGGTTAATTTCGATGTGTTTTCAGAATGGGGGGCAGAGGATGCTGATGAATTTCTATCGATTGATGCATTAGGTTTTGGAGAAAGTACTCAATTGGGAAGCTCCTATCCAATGAAAAATATGAATCTAAAAGAGGTACGAGGAATCACCGTAAACAAGGTACACGGTAACGAATTAACCATCAACCAAACCATCGCTCGACTCAATCCGCAAGTAGAAAGTATGGAAGGGGCTGCCTTTTTTTATGCCTGTAAGCAGACCTCAACAGACTGTATCCAGGTTCGATCAATATCAAACTATGTGGAACGCCGGAATCGCGGAAAGTGGGACATTAATTTGGCAATAAGGAATCTGAATAGATTTATCATTGATTTTTTAAATACATGACCGTTTAAATGAAACTCACACTCGGCCTTTCCCCATGCCCCAACGATACCTTTATTTTTGATGCACTCATTCATCATAAAATAGATACCGAAGGTTTAGACTTTGACGTATTTTTTGAGGATGTAGAAACCCTCAATCAAAAAGCATTTCGTACCGAACTAGATATCACCAAGCTTAGTTTCTATGCCTATATGCATCTGCTCGAAAATTATATTTTGCTCCATTCGGGAAGTGCTTTGGGCTTTGGAGTAGGACCTCTGTTGATTTCAAAGACCGGATTTTCTCTTTCGGATTTGCAACAACAGACCCATTTGCGTGTGGGTGTCCCAGGGAAATATACGACGGCTAATTTTTTACTACACATGGCCCTTCCAAAGCTCCAAAACAAACAGGAAATGGTATTCTCCTCTATCGAGGATGCACTTCTCCACAATGAAATAGATTTGGGTTTGATTATCCATGAAAATCGGTTTACGTATCAATCAAAAGGGTTGAAAAAGGTAATCGATTTGGGTGAATATTGGGAAGAATCCAGTGCTTGTGCAATTCCGCTAGGAGGAATTGTGATCAAACGATTTCTTCCCGATAGCATTCAACAAAAAGTAAATCGAGTGATTCGTCGTAGTGTTGAATTTGCCTTCGAGCATCCAAAATCTAGTTTAGCATTTATCCGTTCACATGCGCAAGCAATGAGCGAAGAGGTGATCTATAAACATATTCAACTGTATGTGAATCCATATTCCATTGATTTAGGAAAGAAGGGAAGGCAAGCTGTTTCTATCTTTTTTGAAGAAGCCATCAGACGTAACATGATTCCTGTTCCGAGTAACGATCTGTTTTTATTGTCCGAACTAGGATTTACTGAAGGGTAAATCAGCAATACAGATCTGTAGTAGAGGAAGCAATTTCACACCATCATGGTTTGGCCATCCTTCACCTGATTTACAGATATTTACCACTCCCATTATGGATCGCTTGAAGCCAACCTTTCCAAACGCGGCTTTTTTATCATATTCGTCCATATAACCTGAGTTCGATTAATCAGAAAGCAGCAATTTGGATTGAATTGACATTTTGGTATGCAATGGATGGTTTTTTAGGAAAAAAAGAGTAGGCAATTAGTCCCCCAATAAGATTAGGAATAAAGTTTGCAAAAGAGCGGTGTCTAGAGTGCTTGATTTGACAAATGTTTTTCAATTCATCGTTGACAGTTTCAATAACAGATCTTTTCCGGAGTAATATTTTGTCACTCATAGACAAGAGGTTATTCTTCATGTTATTTTTAATACCTGTTGTGATCATGAAGTTTAGTATCTCGCCTTTATCATTAATGACAATATGCAGCTTAAAACCATAAAACCAACCTATTGTGGATTTTCCCAATTCGGCTATACCTTTAAATACGTTGTTTCTTTTGATGCGTTTATTGTTACAAACTTTGATAAGAAGTTTACGACTCAAAGGGAATCGGTCGTTCATTTGGTTAATGCCTCCTTTTTGCCCAAGGATTTAAAAGATCGCTATATCGCTATTTGGGATCAAAAAATCAGTGATTTTAAC
>CAIOLR010000232.1 GCA_903859135.1 uncultured bacterium
GCAAAACTTTATTTTTCTCTAAAGAGTAGAACGCCTAAAGTCTGACCAGCAACTTTTCTTTCGATGAGGATGGGGCCAGAATTGATTATACCCGTTGATGTGTTGGCACTAAGTGCCGTGCTGGAAGAAAAAGTATATGCCACATGGTGCCAATTTCCATTTGGGGTACGTGTGTATATTAAAAATGTCTGGTTCTTCGCATTTAAGCTGACACCAGGTTGGTGGTTAATAATAGAGATTAGTCCGTGAGCATCTCTGACAATATCCATACGTGGTACTCCAAAACCATTTTTAATAGTGTAAATAGTACCAGTGGTTCTTGTATAGGGGATTGGGTAAGCCGATCTAATGAAGGCAACGTCACCAGCGGATAGTGTATTGTTTCCGCCTATAGCAACACCATCTGTGGTGCAATCTGCTGGTACCCAATAGTGCATAATAGATAATGGGTCGTAATCGCTATACTGAAGCCCTTTATCTAATTGATCTTGGTCAGTGAAGCATGAAGCCTGTTGCGTGGCATCTGTTTTAGTCCAATTGTTTGGAGGGCCTATTAGAAATTTAATATATTTATCCATATCGATTTTAGAGTCTCGACTGTTATGTTCATGCTCCAATCCTAAAGCATGTCCAAATTCATGCAGTACTGTTCTGGAAAATTCGTTATCCAGTGTTCGGTCAGTAAACCAGCCATAGTGCATGTTAAATGAATTTGGATCTGTATTAAGAAGGTGTTTGCCAATTCTTTTAACATACGATGATTTGTCAGAATTGTCTATGTCTATTCTTATATCTGCATTTTGGTTCGAGGAGACGAACTTGAATTTGATGTTCGCACATTGTTCCCATATGTGAGCATAATATTCAATTCGCTCTTTGATGTAGGCGCTGCCCTTATCTTGGAAAAAATTTACGGTGATTGTTGATCCTTTGGGCCAGTAACAATTCGATGCACCAATAGCACTTGTCTTGGGGGTTCTCCCAGCTGGTGGAATATAGCTGTCAACGGTGCCACAAACATGAAAATTAGAGGGAATATGATATTTCTCCTCATAGATTTGTACATTATTTTTGAAAATTTTCGCTAATCCAAATAGTCCCGTTTTTGTACGTTCTCCAAAAATTGTCGACGAGGTAAACTCATAAGACTTCCCGTAAGAGTCAGTAATCTTGTAGGAAGAATTTGCGTGCGATAAAGAGGTTCCTGTATTTTTGTTGTATATGATGATCCTCCCAAAGTAGCTCTTCACATCGAGTGCAGCTTGCCCGTTTTCTTTAATAGTGAATAAATGATTCTCCGCTGCGGAAGTTGCCCTAGTCCCCTTAACTCTATGATGAACTGGTGGCGCTTCCTCTTTTTTGCAGAATTGGATGGTGCAGACAATGATTGTGGTTAATAAAAAATGGATTATTGTGATGTGTTTTTTCATGTCAAGTTTTAATCAAATTTTATTCTAATTATATTTAATGGTCATAATTGGATGATTTCTTGCAGAGAAGCAATTATAGGTTGACTATTTGTGTTTTGTGAGTGGATACGCATGATGGGTTCGCTAAAAAGAATATCCTAACCCTATATAAATCACACTGTTTTTTAATGAAGGTGGAGCACTGTAGTCTGGGTCGATATTGGCTAAGCCAAAGCTGTAGCCTCCATGAATATTAACGCCATTACTTAGCTGATAACCTAGTAGGAAGTTAAGTCCGAAGTCGGTTTTTTTGAGATCATGAGAAGCATCCGAACCAAATTGGATGCTTGCGTCTTTACCAATTTCTGAAGCACCTGCTTGATCAACGAAAGTCTTTTTGATTTGGCCTCCCAAACCAAAACTGAAGTAAGGACCTCCACCCACAAAAAAAGTACCTGGTCCGAGTTCGAACTGAGTCATTAAATTCATAGGAATTTCTAGATAAAAAGGAGATAATTGGCTATTTATGGAGGTTGGGGGAGCAAAAGGCAATTGAGTATTGCTTCCTTTGCCTACAAACAGTAAACCTGGTTGAATAGATAGAACGCTGAACAGCGGGATATTGACCGTACCACCTGCATAGAATGATGTGAGAGAGGATGCTGTATAGCGTGTTTCACTATTATTATTAGAAAGCGAGAATTTTGAAAAAGTAGCACCTGCCTTTATGCCAAAAGTAATACCAGGTTCGCTTTCTTTTTGAGCGAATGCAAACAAACAAAGTAACATAAGCGTATTAAATA
>CAIOLR010000233.1 GCA_903859135.1 uncultured bacterium
ATTAAAATCAAATTACAAAAAGGAAATATGTATGGCTATTAATGAAGAAAATCAATCCGATACTACATCAGAAGGTTTTACTAGGCGTGAGATGCTTGGCTTCGCAGGTAGTGCTAGTGCAGCTTTTTTTGGCGCACCTCTTCTATTAGGTGTGGTGCCCAACGCTAACGCTGATTGGGGATTTTCAAAAACGCCCATACTCAAGGCAGATATTTCAGAAATTGACGGTATTTCAGTAGTTGATGCATCAAGCTATCGTAGATGTAAAGAAGAATTCGGCGATTATATTTACTTAGCTCCAGAGAAATTGGGAGGGGGAACACATGCTAACGATCTTGGCGGTGGTAAAACCTTAGGATGGATATCTTATTGGAATTATGGTGACACTTGTCCTATTTCTCATCATCTAGCAGCTTATCCATCATCAGACCCCTATAAAAGTTTCGAGTTTGTTAATTCGACCCAAGGTGGTGAGAACATAATGATTTATGGTTTAGATACCAAACTCAAAGAACGAGGATTATTAGATAAATATGGTCAAGGTAACCATCTTTATAGAGTCCATTATGACGGTCAATCCATGAATTTAATTGAAGACATTGCTGAAACTACAGGAATTGGATTAGGTGTTCACGTTACGATTTTTCCTGATGCTAAAGGTTTCGCCAGTGCCGATGGCCAAAAAGATATCTGTGCGTTTTTTGATCGTCCAGCTTTAACTGAAAAAACTCAAGTTATACAGGCTTTTCGCGCTGACTGGATTGGGAGTGAGCAAAATGGAGCATTAGCAGATAATTGGTTAAAAGGAGGCACATTAAGATTAACGCGATTAATAAAACCAAAAGAAACAGGAAAATTTGAACTGGAAGGCATCAATGGTAATAAAATCGATTGGGAGATGGTTCCAATGGGTGAAGATCTTGTTGAAAAAGGGGAGTTGCCAGGTGGTGATAATCTAAGAAAATTAACAGGTCTTGATGCAGTCGTGCATCATCCGAATAATCGTTATGCGTCATTAGTAATTAGGATGTTATCTTCATCAATCATTATTGATAAATCGACTTGGGAGCCTATCTGCGTTCTACATAATCCTGAAGGTTCACCGGGTAATCTGCCAATTAAAAAAGTCTCCTCCAGCCCAGATGTATGGGAGTGTGATTTTGATGATATCAAATGTGTCGGACACGAGGCCGGATTTTCTCCCGATGGCAATCATTACACGATGATGAATAATATCCAGCAAAATAACATGGCTGTATTTAATACCTCAGATACTGACCCACGAAAATGGAATAAAATCACTTATGTAAAGGATCCAGCTTGGATTGGCGAGTTCCCTAGTCCATTTCATTTATGTTTTTCTATGGACGGAAGTAAAATGTTCGTATCAATTCTTTATCCTAAACCCCAAAATAGTGCCTGTGCTGTTGTTGACACGAAGACTTGGAAAATAATTAAAAAATTCGTCAATATTGGACCTGATTGCCAAACCATGTCTGTTAGTTATGATGGAAAGTATGTATTTCAAATTTTTAGTGGATTCCAGCGACTGTCAGCGGGTGTATTTGTTTTCCGCCAAGATACTTTAGAACCACTTGGTTTTATGCCGAATTTTGGGGGACATCATGATTGCGTTATTATCCCAACGAAGAATGAACATCTTAGAAATAGTCGTTGCACTACACTTTGAGAAGTTTTTTAAAAGGTACTGATTTCATCTGAACCAAAAAGTCTTAATAATTTC
>CAIOLR010000234.1 GCA_903859135.1 uncultured bacterium
CTTTCGGCATTAGCTGTATTTTATTATTGCGAAAACAATAATATTGATTCTGCTAAAAGTGTACTATCTGAATTCGAAAATAGTAGCAATACATTCTTTGTTGCTTCGAAGGCTTGTATTAATCTTTTTGAAAATCGGATTGAAGAGGCTATAACAGATTTTAATGAAAGTATTGATATTGATACAACAAGTATAAATGTATGGAGTCGATTTTATTTGGCTATTATTTATAATGAGACAGATCCATTCAAAGGTCATCAAATGATTATTGAATTAAACGAATTATACCCTGATTTCAGTCCTGTTATTTCTGAATTGGTTAGGTTGAAATACGAAAATATGTAATACTCCCCAAAAATAGCACCAAAGGTTTAGTTAAAAAAATCTTTAATTTTACTAAACCAAATGACCAAACAAACCAGACGCAAATTTACGGCTGAATTTAAGGCTAAGGTAGCCTTAGAAGCCATCAAGGATCAAAAAACATTGGCTGAGTTAAGCCTGCATTTTGATGTAAATCCTGTTACAATTTCCAAATGGAAAGCCGAGTTCTTAGCGAACATGTCGACCGTTTTCGGAGGAAACACAACAGTGAAATCTGATGATGATTCTCCTGAACGAGAGAAGCTTTATGCCCAAATCGGGAAACTCAAAGTGGAGCTAGACTTTTTAAAAAAAACTGCCAGGCAACTGGGAATACCCGAGAGCGAATGGAGGCCATAAAACCATCAAGTAAAAAGCTCTCTGTTCGAAGACAATGTGATCTACTTTCAGTTCCAAGGAGTTCAGTCTATTATCAACCGGTAGTGGAAAAACCGGAGAATATAAAGATGATGAACCTGATGGACCAGCACCTGTTGAATCACCCAACAGAAGGCGTAATATCAATGGTTCACCTTATGAAGAGTCAAGGATATCCTGTCGGGCCAAAACGAATCCGTCGCTTGTTTCGATTAATGGGGCATCAAACACTTTATCGTCGAAAGAACTTAACCAAAAATGCCTTGAAGCAATTCATTAAACCATACTTGCTCCGGGGACTCGAAATCAATCGCGCCAATCAAGTATGGTGTACTGATATTACTTACATACCCATGGCTAAAGGATTTATGTATATGACTGCTTTTATTGACGTTTACAGCCGTAAGATCATGGGATGGGGAATAAGTAACAGCATGAGCAAACAATGGTGCCTGAACGTGCTTAATGATGCAATTGCAAGATACGGGAAGCCGGAGATCATTAACTCCGATCAGGGATCGCAATACACAAGCACAGCATGGACAAACTATCTGGAGAAACAACAAATCAAAATATCAATGGATGGAAAAGGTCGTGCAACCGATAATGCCTGGATTGAACGATTCTGGAAAAGTCTCAAATACGATTATATATATCTTAACCCTTGCGATGATGGTTTTGAACTGCTTGGGGGCGTTCAAAACCACATCGAGTATTACCACCAAAAACATCATCAATCCATTAACACTTCACCTAACAAAAAGTATCATGAATCTATCAATCAAAAAGCAGCTTAAACAATCAAATTATTTAACTTAACTTCCTAAACTTTTGGTACAACAAATGGGGAGTATTACATTTATGATATTTAATCCTTAAAATTAGGTATGAAGAATACAAGTTTGATAGCTATATTAATGGCAACCTATAATGGCGAAAAGTTTATAAAGGAGC
>CAIOLR010000235.1 GCA_903859135.1 uncultured bacterium
GAACGAATGCACCTATTGAAAAATTAACCTAATCACTAAAAAATAAAAAATATACGCCTTAATAAATGAACAGAAATAGCTCAGGCAAACAAAGACAATCACAAATAAAGCCCCAAACTATACATGTATAATTTGTTTACGAGATGTATTTATTTAACTTTTTTGTTTAACTTTTGCAGAAATTAAATAACTTGAGGAATGAAAAATTTTAAATTAAACACACTTATCATCCAAGAGATGAACATCCGCGAACTAGAAAAATTCGACGGAGGAATACTCATTTTGGGTAATAAAATAGGAAAAACAGAACCAACAGGAGTAGGCGTGGTAATAGGCATAACAGCAGGAGTAGTAGCAGGGGGCTGGTTGGGCCCAATAGGCGCAGCAGTAGGAGGAATAGGAGGAGGAGTAATAGGATGGATATTGGGCAAGAGAATAGCAAAATAAAACAGAGTTACCATCTAAAGAGTCAGATGCATGTACGTTTTCAATAGCGAAAAAATAAGGTACTGTAAAATATGTGCATCCTAGGGCTTTATGCTCGAGCTTGGGCTTCGCGCTTTTCGTTCGTTTAAATTCATGAAAAATTGCTTTTCTAGCCGCTTATAAAAGATTTCCAGCTGGTTCGAAAAAACAAGCACAATGGACGAAATCCCCACTATAATTACGCCTATCATCAGCCAACTATTAAGAAACATGTGTGCTAAAAAGCCGACATAAAATACTGCTAATATTATTCGAAAAAGCTCAAGAGCAATAAGTGCAGGGCGACTGTATTTTTTGAGCCATAAACTAGAATAAGTCTTCTTCTGAATTTTCCGGATAGCGAAAGCCCATAAAAATGGCAGCATACATATAAGGGCTATTATGGGTGTAATAAACTTAGCTTCTGGATCAGGAAATAATTTTAAAATGAATATGTACAAATATTGATTTGATAAAAAAATAATAGCGATTAGAATAACTGAGTGGATTATAAAATTATATAAGTGCGATTTTAGCAAAGTTTGCCAACTACCAAGGGCTATAATTTCTTGCCTATGGGTAGTGTATCTGTTTAAGTCGTTTATCCATCGAGATGGTAGTTTTTTTTCTAGAAAACTATAAACAGGATCAGCAAGGCGAATTAAATACGGCGTGGTAAAGGTAGTAATGGCGGATACTGCCACAGCAATTGGATACAAAAAATGACTCGTTACATGAAGTGTTAAGCCTAATGAAGCTATAATGAAAGAAAATTCTCCTATTTGAGCTAAACTCATCCCTGAACGGACAGCAGTTTTTAAAGGTTGTCCCGAGAGTAAAGCTCCTATAGTCGTACTTATTAATTTACCCAATATAGTTACTGCTGTTATTATTAATACTGGCCCTGTATGCTTTGCAAGTATTATTGGATTGATCATCATACCTACTGATACAAAAAACACTGCAGCAAATAAATCTTTTACCGATTTTGTTAAATGCTCTATTCGCTCAGCTTGCGTTGTTTCGGCAAGCATCGATCCCATTATAAAGGCACCCAAAGCTGCTGAAAATCCCGCTTTTACTGCTATTATTACCATAATTAAGCACAAGGCAATCGAAACAATGAGCATGGTTTCATCGTTCATTAATTTGTGCGTATGTTTTAAGAAAGTGGGGATTAGAAATATGCCACTTAAAAACCAGAGTGTCAGAAAAAAACACAGTTTCAAAATCGAAACCAGTATTTCGTCTCCAGCAAACGGTTGGCTTATGGATAAGGTTGTAAGTAGTACCAATAGTAAAATAGCAATAAGATCTTCAACAATTAGAACCCCAAATACGAGTGTAGCAAACCTTTTATGTTTCACGCCCAACTCATCAAATGCTCTGATAATAATGGTTGTTGAAGAAATAGAAAGTATGCCACCTAAAAATACGCTATCCATGGTAGACCAACCGAGAAGATGACCCGTAAGAAATCCGACACCGAGCATACTTAAGGCTTCCACAACGGCTGTAACAGAAGCTGAACCACCCACCTTAGTGAGTTTTTTAAAACTGAACTCGAGTCCTAAACTAAATAAGAGAAATATAACGCCAATTTCAGCCCAGGTCGCAATGCTTTTTTCGTCGGCAACTGTTGGAAGGAAAGAAAAATAAGAGCCCACGAGTAAGCCTGCCGAAATGTAACCTAACACAAGAGGCTGCTTAATTTTTTTAAATACAAGGGTTGTTACTGCAGCAACAGTAAGAATAAGACCAAGATCAGTGATAAGTTGTGGTAGATGAAGCATTATTTTGGATTACTAAACTCACTAAAGTTGATTGTAGGATGAAAAAGCAAATATTCCTAATGGTTTGATATCACTATGAAAGGGTAAGGGTCTTTGCTATACTGACCACGGCTATTAGCATTTTGACTTCCAATACTTATCTGAATAGGACTTGCTCTCAAAGGAGTCCTGACTCTCATTTTCAAAGGTCCAAAACAAATAAAAATATTTCCACCTTCAATCATTGACACATTTGTTTCATCTAGTTTTTCGATGTCAAGATTTTATAAAAAAATCCATACACAGTTAAATAACTATA
>CAIOLR010000236.1 GCA_903859135.1 uncultured bacterium
AGAAATGCTTGCAAAAGATTAATACGAAGAACTACTGCTTTTTCTAAGAAAATGACCAATCACTGGTGTGCTGTTAAGTTGGTTATGGCATCCAGAAATTTAAAGGCATCATACATTTAAAAACACAACCAAATAAATTATTCAATCATGAAAAAATCAACAGCAACACTCAGTTTAATTTTATTTACATTTTTTTCTGGGTTCGCTCAGAGTAAAGACGCTGAAGGTGACGGGAGTGTCGCCTTCGGTATAAAAGCAGGTGTCACATTTCCTGCATTTGCAATTTCAGGGGCTACTCTAGAAGGTGTAGCATCATCCTCTCTCACATCCTATTATGCAGGTGTCATCGTGGATATACCGATTGTCAATGCATTATCAATCCAACCTGGATTATCAGTGATAGGCAAAGGTACCAGCCTAAGCTCTGCAGGAGGAACCACCACTAAATTAACTCCATTGTATCTTGAAATCCCAATAAATTTAATCGTTGGGATTCCAGCTGGGCCAGGTAAATTTTTTCTCGGGGCTGGACCCTACTGGGCTTTGGGAATAGTTGGTAATGTAAAAACGACTGGTAAGGGGGATGTAAATCTGAAATTTGGCTCGGGTGATACTAAAAACCTGAAGCTAACTGATTATGGACTTAATTTCTTACTCGGTTATCAGTTACAAAATGGCCTTAGTATTAATACAGGTTATGGCTTGGGTCTAACAAATATTCAGCCCGATGCTGCTATTGATAAAACCTACAAGAGTGGCGTATTTTCTCTGGGATTGGGATTTCTTTTCTAAGGATTTCTTCCAGATAGTGTATCCAAATAAACTAGTATACATTTGGATACACTATCTGTCGATTAAATACCAGCCAAGTACTTATTCAAACTAGACACCAAAAATATTTTTCGAATTTTCAGTGGTGATACGAGCTACTTCTTTTATTGATGTACATTTTATATCGGCAACCGCCTGTGCAATATGAACCAAGAAACTACTTTCGTTCGGCTTGCCACGATGAGGCACTGGTGCTAAATAAGGGGAGTCTGTTTCCAAGACAACATGCTCCAGGCTTAAATCACGAAGCACCCGGCTAAGTCCCGAGTTTTTGTAGGTAAGCACCCCGCCTATTCCTAAATAAAAGCCCAGATCAATGATTTTTTTTGCTTGGTCGGCACTGCCGGTAAAACAATGAAAGATACCTCGGAGCTTCTCATTTTTTTCAGCATCTAGAATCTCAAAAATTTCATCAAAAGCCTCACGACAATGAATCACCAGTGGTAAACCCAATTCCTTCGCCCATTTTATTTGAATAATAAAAGCCTTTTTTTGAATCTCTAATGTTGTGTTATCCCAGTGAAGATCAATACCAACTTCGCCTATGGCGTATATTTTATGTTCGGCAATCGTCTTTTTGAGTATATCAAGTTCATCTAAATAATTCTTTGCTTCTGCACTCGCTATTTCTTTCACATCACAAGGATGCAAGCCTAACATTGGAAAACAATGTTGAGGATATTCATTCACCAAACCAAGAACCAGTGGGATGGATCCGGAATTGACATTGGGGAGAAACAATCTACTTACCTGAGTTTCCAAAGCACGCTGCATCAGTGCGGATCGTTTTTCAGAATCTTTTTCGTAATACAAATGCGTATGCGTATCGGTTAAAATCATCGTGATCAATTAATAGGAAAGCCTTCCGCATAGATACACGAAAGGCTTTCATTATAAAAATTAAAAGAGATATCTATTTTTTTACAGATTTAGCACCTGGCACACTAGCCACCCCCCCAGCCTTAGGAATAATATTCACTATTTCAATCTCAAAAACCAAAGGTGTATACGGTGGAATACCTGAATTGCCTTGTTCTCCATAAGCGAGTTTTGAGGGCATTACCAACGTTGCTTTAGTTCCTTTAGGGAATAACATTAATCCTTCATCAAAGCCAGGCACCAACGCATGGGTGCCAACTGACACCTTTAAAGGCTCATAAGGACGCATCGCATTAAAGACCCCTGCCTTTTTAGCAACCTCTGGTAATGAGGTATCAAATACCTTACCACTCAAAAACATACCTGTGTAGTTTACTTGTACGGTATCTCCTACGGCTGCTTTTACTCCCTGGCCTTCTTTGGTCACTACATAGTGCAAACCAGAAGGTCTGGCCGCTGTTTTTAATTCTTTGGCAGCGACATATGCTTTTAGTTTAGCATCCTCTGTAGTTTTCGCTTTGTCTATTTCTGCTTTCAAGAAAACATCAATCTTGTCTCGAAACAAGCTATCTGTTAACTTTCCTTTAGGAATTACTTTTTCTACTTTGATCGTATAAACAAGATATTTCCCCTTTGAATGAGTAGGCTTTGGACGCCCCATTTTGGCAGTCATGGAATCGATATTAATTTTGAATGAAGCACTATCTCCTTCACTCAATAAGCCAAGTGCTGCAAACAAATCTCCTTTAAATACGGACTTTTCTCTGACCAACAATGCCGAATGATCGTAATCGTAGGAGCTAAATAGTACTGAATCTCCCTCTTCCGTTTTTTCTATGGCCTTGAAAGCAACAAAATCCCCCAATTTGATGGTTTCACCAGATTTGTCACTGTAAATCTTATACAGCATATCTCCCTCACCTTTTTTAAATTGGTTACAGCCAGCTAGCCCTAGTGCTGCAATTCCTAGAATAGTTACGATTTTCTTCATTTTGAGTTTTAATTTTATTGAACTAAAAGAGCTTTATATTCTGGCAATATAGATTTAAACTTACTAACAACATCTTCAATTTTACCATCTGAAGAACCACCTGCCGCATTGTGATGGCCACCTCCATCAAAATATTTTTTACAAATTTCATTGGCAGGAAAATCTCCAACAGACCGCAAAGATAATTTAACCCGGTCAGGTCGATCAATAATTAATGCAGCTAAATGAATACCTCCAATAGATAGGGCATAATTCACAAGGCCCTCTGTATCACCAACAGAAATCTGATATTTCGAAAGATCTTCCTTCTTGACTGATATCAAAGCCGTATTAAACTCGGAGAGAACTTCGAGCCTGTTCATCAAACAATGTCCTAAAAATTTCAAACGATTTTCGGAAGAATTGTTATACAGTAATTGATGAATTCGAGCATTTTCAACACCACAATTAATCAGTTCGGCTACCATCGCGTGCACTGCTGCTGTCGTGTTTGGAAACCGAAATGAACCCGAATCGGTTACGATACCTGTGTACAAACAGGTTGCCACATCTTTATTAATCAAATGCTTTTCGCCCATTACTTGGGTAATAAAATCAAAAATCAATTGGGCTGTTGCACAGGCACGCGTCGACCAGTAACGGTAATCATCAAATCCTTCGGGCTCAGGATGATGATCGATCATCACCTTCAATGCTTTTGCTCCACGAACGAGTTCGCCTAATTCATTGATCCGAGAAAGCGTGTTGAAATCTAAACAAAATATAAAATCAGCATCCGCTACGTATTGTTTAGCTTCTTCTAACCTTTCAGTATAAATCAGCACCTCGAAGTTATTGGGCAACCAATGCAAAAAAATAGGATAATCCGTTGGGCTAATCACCTTCACATGGTGCCCTTTTTGAATCAAGTAATTGTACAAACCCAAAGATGAACCCATCGCATCCCCGTCTGGTTTGTGATGTGTGGTAATGACAATGCGTTTCGGTTTAGCGAGTGCTTCTTTTAATGAGCTTATTTCTTCTAACATGTGCTACTTAAGAGGTGCAAACTTATTAATTAAAGATGGGCTTTCGCACCTGACCTAGGTTTTAATTTAATAATTCATGAAATAATCACATACACAATGCGATCCAGCAAATTTTGATCATCACAAAAACTTTAAACTAATTAGTATTTTATTAACTTAAATTTAATTAAATTTAAGTTAATAAAATACTAATTAGTTTACTTATAGCAGGACGAATTTAATCAGCAAACAATGAAACCTACATCAAAAATAAACTATGGGCTCTATTTCATTGCCATTAACCTGGCTTTATGGAGTACTATATCATGCAAAAAACACCAAGGAGCAGTAGCCCCTACTATTTCAGAAGGGGCATTGACCCCTACCCAAGAATTAGTAATGACTCCTCACTTCACAAATAACAAAATAAAAAGGTATCAACAAAAAAGTCAGAATAGCTGTTTGATCACGAGCATATACATGCTCGTTCATTCTATGAAGGGGAATGGTACTACCGTTGATGAAAGTGAAACCGAATATAAATTTGATGGAACACACAACAAGAATAATCCAGATGAAAAAAGATTAGCCACCGATAATAATCTAATCTATCATCATATACTTCTCGAAAACACCTTAGGTATTACCCCGACCAATGATGCTAGCTACACATACAGCGACTTCAGGAACACCGTAAATACGCTTGCAGACATTTTAAAAATAGGTCCATTTATCTTGGGCATGCAACGATATCCTAACCCGGGGCATGCTATTCTAGTGATTGGTATTGAAAAAAGAGATGGGACATTGATCTATATTGATCCAGAGAATCCTAACATCAATATGTGTTGTAGTATTTTCAATCCCTTCGTTGCAGGAATTAGCGAACTATACTACCCCAATACCTATGCAAAACAACACACTCAACATTACGCCCAAACCCAAGAAGAAGAGAATAGTTTCCAAAAACTAAAATCAGATGGAGCAAAAAAAGGACCAGAAGAATATAAGCCTTAAATATATCCCAGTGGGAACCCTACGAACACGTAGAATACCCTGAAGTCCAACTTGTTTTACATCACCTCGTACTACTCCATCCAAAAAAACTTGAACCACCCACTTATAAGTGGTACCTTCGCGGTAATTTTTTTGAAAATACGAGAAATGAGAACAAACAGAACCTTTACAATGATAAAGCCGGATGCGGTGGCCAATGGTCACACCGGAGCCATTTTAAATGACATTATTAAAGATGGATTTAGAATTGTGGCATTAAAACAAATTCATTTAAGTGCGCCTATTGCTGGTAAATTTTATGCGATCCACAAGGAACGTCCTTTTTACAACGATTTGGTTCAATTTATGTCATCTGGGCCCATTGTGGCAGCTATCTTAGAAAAAGACAATGCCATAGAAAGCTTTCGTACGTTGATTGGAGCTACGGATCCAAGCAAGGCTGAAGCAGGTACCATTCGCAACAAATACGCAAAATCAATTGACGCAAATGCGATACATGGTTCCGACTCGGATGAGAATGCCCAAATAGAAGGTAGTTTCTTCTTCTCAGCGTTTGAGCGTTTTTAAAAAGTCTCACCCCGACCCTCTCCAAAGGAGAGGGCTTATTTAAAATTTTGCCTACAAAACCATGAAGATACTTCAACCACGTTTCATTTTTTTCTTTTTTGGCATGCTCATCATACCCGCAGGGGTGTCTTATGTAGCTGGATGGGATCGGAATGTAGATGCTTTGTTCTTTGGAAGAGCATTTTCCATTGCATTTTTTATTACCGTCCTATACTATCTCCTAATCAAAAGGCAGGAAGAAAAAAGATCCAATCGGTCTAAAGGAAAATAATCTCTTCGATTACTGTACTACCCGCTCGTTCATTCATTTTGTCGATAATAACGGAACGCATCATCACCATTTCATTTTTAATCACGGCCGATTCAATACGAACAAAAAGTTTTTTTTCGCGTATAAAAATATCCTTCGTTCTATTAGCAACAGCCTTCCCCATCATATCTGGCCAAGCGAGTACCAAAGCAGTTTCATCAAACTTGCGCTTAAGCTTATATACCTTCAGCATTTGCTCAATGGCTTCTTTCAAAGATTTATCGTTTGTTCTGCCCATTTTGTTGTTTTAAGTAGTACGTATTGCGCAACACGTTTCTCAAATCTCACTGCACAAAGTCGCTGTATGCTGTACCGACTTCCCCCTTTTCGATCTCAAATATCCGTGCCTCTACACCAATTTCATCGAATATTTTTTTCATTCTGATCCTACTCGTATCTGTAATACAGATCTGCCCAAAATCCTGATTGGAAACCATCTTCATTAGTTTTTTGGTACGGTTATCGTCTAGCTTATCAAATATATCATCCAGTAACAGCAGCGGTTGAAATTTATTCTTTTGCACCAGAAAAGCATACTGTGCCAATTTAAGTGCAATTAAAAATGTTTTTTGCTGCCCCTGAGAACCAAATTTTTTGAGGGGCATGCCCTGAATCATAAACAGGAGATCATCCTTATGTATGCCAACCGTTGTACGCTCTAACATGCGGTCTCGGTCAAAACGTTGCGTTAATAACGTAGCAAAATCATGAACCAACAACGATGAATCGTAAATCAATTCCACCTGCTCTTCACCAGCAGCAAGATATTGATAGTATTGATGAAAAAGCTCCGTAAACAACTTCATAAAACCCTGGCGAGCATCAAATATCCGCTTCCCTAAAGCGACTAACTGTTGATCGTAAATTTCTAAAAGTGTTGGATCATATTTACCTGTTGTGGATATCTGTCGCAGCAATGCATTCCGATTAGCCAAACTACGATTATAAGCAATGAGCTCATCCAAATACGCGCGATCCGTCTGTGAAATCACATTATCAATAAACCGACGACGTTCTTCACTTCCATCGGTAATATTGTTAACATCATTGGGCGAGATCATCACCAAGGGAAATAAACCAATATGGTCAGCAAGCCGTTGGTACTCCTTCTTATTTCTTTTAAATTGTTTTTTCTGTGCTCGCTTCAGCCCACACGAAACAACCT
>CAIOLR010000237.1 GCA_903859135.1 uncultured bacterium
CCAAATGCCTTTGCAACTGGACGTAGCCCAAACCATTCGTCGGTTGCTGCTACAACTGGCTTATTAAAAGCTTTGAATGAAAATGAGCTGCGTGGTGTCATGGCACATGAATTGGCACATGTTATACACCGCGATACATTAATTGCAACAACTTGTGCAACTGTAGCAGGTGCTATTTCAATGCTAGCAAATTTTGCGATGTTTTTTGGTGTGGGAAGAGATGAAGAAGGAAGGCATGCTAATCCTCTGTTGGGTTTATTGATCGCTATTTTGGCACCCGTTGCAGCAGCACTTATTCAGATGGCTATTTCTCGCTCACGCGAATTCGAAGCCGATCGAAGAGGCGCCAAAATCAGTGGCGATCCATTGTCTTTGGCAAATGCCTTAACGAAAATTGAGCAGTATGCACAAAAAATTGCGATGCCTTCGGCAGTGTCTCACCCGGAAACTGCTCAAATGATGATTATTAATCCGCTATCTGGCACAAGTGGTGTTGCGAATTTGTTTCGCACACATCCTTTAACAAAAGAGCGCGTTGCTCGTCTACATAAGATGGCATCTAGTCACGCATAAACACGAGTTCGTAATAACGAATCGTAGTGTTTATCATACTTAGCAGCTATTATGCTTGTTTGTCTTAAAATTTAATACGACGACACAAAACAAACAATAGGTTTTAAAAAAAATTGTATGCGATCACCAAATCGGATTGTCATAAAGATTGGCTCTGGTCTTATCACAAAGGGTGGCTTAGGGTTAGATATTACTACACTACAAGATTGGTCAAGTCAGATTGCGGAAATCAAACAGCAAAATAAGGAAGTTATTTTAGTCAGTAGTGGAGCCATCGCCGAGGGCTGTAAGAAACTTGGGTGGTCAGTACGCCCCAAGGGCATTCATGAGCTACAAGCTGCTGCTGCCGTAGGACAAATGGGGCTTATTCATGCCTATGAAATTGTATTTCGCACGCATAACCTGCAAACAGCACAAATTTTACTAACCCATGAAGATTTAGCTAATAGAACACGCTATCTTAATGCACGCTCTACATTAAATTCACTACTATCATACCAAGTAGTACCCATTATTAATGAAAACGATACCGTTGCAACTAATGAAATTCGTTTTGGTGACAATGATACGTTAGGGGCTTTGGTTACCAATCTTGTTGAGGCAGATTTACTTGTTATCCTCACTGATCAAGAGGGTTTATACACAGAAGATCCTCGTAAAAAGAGTGATGCAACACTCGTCAGGGAAGCTCAATCCAATGATCCTACTTTATTAGCGATGGCAGGCAAGGTTGGTGGAAAATTTGGCACAGGTGGTATGTATACAAAAATCGTATCTGCTAAGCGTGCTGCTTTAAGTGGTGCAGACACGATTATTGCGTGTGGCTATGAAAATAATATATTAACCCGCTTAATTAACGATGGAGAATCAATTGGCACAAGACTAATTGCTGATACAAACCGCTTAACAGCTCGCAAGCGTTGGCTTGCTGATCATTTAACCCCAGCGGGTTGGCTTGTTTTGGATTCTGGTGCTGTAAAAGCACTATGTAACGATAAAAAAAGTCTGTTACCCGTTGGGGTTCTTATGGTAAAAGGTGAATTTCTTCGTGGTGATTTAGTATTATGTATTGACAAAAATCAAAAAGAAGTAGCACGTGGTTTAATTAATTATAGTGCCAGAGAAGCAAAATTAATGATTGGCTGCTCAACAAAATTACTTGAAAAAACCATTGAACATCTTATTGAACCTGAGATGATTCACCGCGATAACATAGTCATACTGCAAAATTAAACTATGCCTTCCCAAAAAAACCCTCGCAAGCGATTTGGGCAAAATTTTCTAAAAGATAATTCTGTTATCAATAAAATTGTTGAATCAATTCCCCTTAATTTGGATGATATTGTTATTGAGATTGGTCCCGGTCTTGG
>CAIOLR010000238.1 GCA_903859135.1 uncultured bacterium
ATCAACATTTTTGAAGCTTTGAAAGATGTTTTCAACGGGACTTTTTATGCCCAATGGAAGACCTGCTAAATAATTACAATATTTTAAGATCGTCAACATCATGAATGATCGAATAAACGGGATGATTAATGAGTTGCTTCCTTTAACGGTTCTATCGTTTTTTATTTTTAGCGATGCATGCAAGTCGGTTGACGTAAAAGACTGTCTTGTCTTTTTTTTGTTCTACAAGTGAGTCAGAGAGCCATTGGGGCTTCTAACTCGCTAAAATAAACCCAGTTGTCCTTTGTCATCTATCTTAATATCATCGGGATTAGTAATTTCAAGATCGATTGGTTTTTGGAACTCGGTGCTTTTTTGCGACAAATAGATTTCACTATTTTGAATGGTTTCTGAATGCTTACCTGATTGATTATCAGTATCCATAATAGGATTTAGTTCTTCTTCTGGTTCACTCGACTCGATCAGCGTGATGTTTTTGATTACGTGTAGGCTCAATCGATTTCCGAGGGCTTTCATTCCCTTGATATCAATTAAATTGGTCAGATTAAGGGTGTTTTTTTCCTCTGTCTGACTTTTACCCTTCAATACCTCGATTGCAATTTTAGGTTCGCGTAAGCCTGAAAGTAGTACCAGTTTAGAACCATTGTCTTCACTAATAAAGCTAACTTTCTTGTTCGTCGTACTATTTTCAAAGGTGAAACGCTTTAAGTAGTAATTTTTAGATTTACCATCGATATAGATGACTGAAAATGCTTTATCTGGGTTGTATTTTTCTATCAATTGGAGGTCGCCCTCGAAGTGATTGCTTAATTCGAAGCCACTTAATTCATACGTCCCGTTTTTATCAACCGTCAAAATTTTATCATCCCCATCAAATTGACCCAAATAATGTCCTCTACCATCCACATTTAAGCGCCTCAACACCTCATCAAACCATATTTTACGGCCCGCAAGTGTCGAAACACCTTTGGCCTTTAATACCATTTTTTTGATGGGATACTTACTCACTGTGTTTCCCATCGAACTACGACCTTTAACAGCTATCTCCGAAAAATCCAGATCAAACTGCAGCTTCCGTAATTTAGAATGTGGCTTTAATTGTACATTAATCACCTCTGCCTCGCCGTTTTGATTGGCTGTAAAGTAGAGTATCATGGAGCCTTTTCCACCTTTGGTGAGGTCATACTCTTTGTCGCGGGTAACACCCAAAACCGAGAATCGTTTCACGTAGGAAGTCCCCGTTGTTCCATCTTTGTAAATCAGGTTGTATACGGTTCGTTCATCATTTTTCTTAAATACTTGTGCATGAATAATCCCTTTACCTACAAATGTTTTTTCGGCTACTTTAGAAACAGAGAATTTACCATCCTTACGGAAAACAATTACTTCGTCCAAATCTGAACAATCACCTACGAATTCGTCTTTTCGTAAACTGGTGCCAATAAAACCCTCTTCACGATTCATGTACAATTTTACATTGGCTAAGGCCACTTTTGCGGCTTCTACTCGATCAAATAAGCGTATTTCTGTTTTACGTTCTTTTCCAGCACCATATTTTTGTTTTAACTTTTCGAACCAGCTAATGGCATATTCCGTCAGGTGGTTCAAGTATTTGTTTACCTCTTTGATCTCGTCTTCGAGCGCTCTCATTTGCTCATTTGATTTTTTAACATCAAAGCGAGTGATACTGCTCATCGGTTTTTCGATCAGTTTTTTATAATCTTCTGGGAGTATATCACGATAAAACTGGGTGAAAAAAGGACTAAATAATTTATTCAGGGTATTCACAACCAAATCAAAACTAGTAGCAGTTTCATATTCAGCATGTTTATACATTCCTTGCTGAATAAATAGTTTAAGTAATGAATTGAAGAATATTTTCTCTTTTAGTTCAGCTAGTTTAATTTCTAGCTCCTGTTTTAATAAATTTTTGGTGTGATGCGTGTTTTCAATGAGGATGTCATTCACACTCATAAAGAGCGGTTTATTCCCTTTTATGACACAGGTATTGGGTGAGATGGATATCTCGCAATCGGTAAAGGCATAGAGTGCATCAATGGTTAGATCTGGCGAAATACCAGGAGCTAAATGAATGATCACTTCTACATCTTTCGCCGTGTTATCTTCAATTTTTTTTATTTTTATTTTCCCTTTGTCATTGGCTGCAATCACACTATCAATCAGGCTACCTGTAGTGGTGGTATAGGGTATTTCGGTGATGGCGAGGGTTTTCTTATCTCTTTCAACGATTTTAGCGCGAACTCTAATTTTACCTCCACGCTGACCTTCGTTGTAGTTTGAAAAATCGGCCATGCCACCCATTTGAAAGTCGGGAAGGAGATTGGGGCGATTTCCTTTTAAGATTTCAATAGAGGCATCAATTAACTCAATGAAGTTGTGGGGCATCACTTTAGTGGCCAAACCCACAGCAATGCCATCAGCTCCTTGGGCTAATAAAAGAGGAAATTTAACTGGAAATGTGACAGGCTCATGGTTACGGCCATCATAACTAGACTGCCATTCGGTCGTATCTGGATTAAAAATGACCTCATTGGCAAATTTAGAAAGGCGTGCCTCAATATAACGGGGAGCTGCAGCAGAATCGCCCGTAATGGGATCACCCCAGTTTCCTTGTGTATCGAGTAATAGATTTTTTTGTCCGATTTGCACCATGGCATCGCCAATAGAGGCATCCCCATGAGGATGATATTTCATCGTATTACCAATCACATTGGCGGCTTTGTTGAATCTGCCGTCATCCATCTCCTTTAAGGAATGCAGAATTCTACGCTGCACGGGCTTTAATCCATCATGAATATGAGGTACAGCACGATCGAGGATCACGTATGATGCATAGTCTAAAAACCAGTTTTCATACAAGCCTGATAGTGATGTGATGTTCGTTATACTTTCCCTGTTTTGAGAATGCGCGTTGTCTTCGCCGGTATTATTTAATTCTTGACTCATTATTTTTGTGGAACGGTAATCATATTGTCAACTCCTGGTCTACAAATTTTATACTTGTAGTGGTGTCAGTCGTTCGAATTTGGATTAGTAGATTTTAGAATGATTGGATCAAAAAAAACATAAATCTACTAATCCAAATCCAGACATTCTTATTTTACAGATACATACGTATCAACTTCCGCGTGATTAGGATCCTGACTTTTTGCCCCATATAAATCAAAGTCTGCCACATATTTTCTATCGATATCCGATTTCCAGATTTTATTCCACGTTTCGCCCACACAATCAGGAAGTTTTCCAGTGGATTTGTAAACCTGGTATTTGGTCTTTGGAATCGTTTTGCCTACAAAACCATTTGCTAAGTTTTCTTCTATAGATAATACCTTACATCCAAGTATAACGGTGTAGGGAGCGTTAAAATCGCCTTCGTAATCCGTGTAAATACAATAAATATCAGATGTTTTTTTGTTAGGAATTTTGTCGACAAGGCCTAGTCTGGTGAACATGGTGAAAAGATTTCCAATATCACTTTTCGATTGTTCATTTTGATTGGTTGTTCGGACAGAAATTCCCACCACTTGAAATTGATCAAGCTCGACCGTTTTGTGTGTCATCGTTTGTGAAGAAGCTGTAAGTGTCATAAATACAGTGCTTATAAGTGAGAGTTGTTTAATTGTTTTAATCATTGTGTTTTGAGTTTTCATGGTTTGAGGTAAATCTATTTTAATTGTTGTTAATCCTAATAAATCCAAATTCAGACAACTGAACCTTAATCGCATTTTTGTGCGCATCCAGTTTAGCTAATATTTGCACCTTGGCCCCTGAATTTTAGATGCCTTTTTCAGTGATGTACTGAAAGATGATTTTTTACAAATGAACCGATTGAGATTCCTGAGTACGAACGCATCGATCTGTTGCCCAAATTAAATGCGCTGGAGCAGCGCATGAATGCCAAATGTACATTTTTTAGGAACATGCTTAAAATCTATAAATGCGAAGAAGCCGTTTCTAGGTAAAGAGTTCAACTTGGTATGAGCTGTGTATCTACATTAGCGCGCATTAAATGAAGCAGTAACAGGTACTGATGTCTGATTGAATATATCCGTGATGCTTACCTTGGCAGTATAGGTATTGCCATTATTCAAACTTGCAGGAATAGTTACGGATGTGATCCATGGTTGCGTTTTAGAGGAGGTTCCAACAACATTACCTGATGAGTCTATCACCTGTACAGTGTATGATAGCTGTGGACTCGTAGCCAAATCATCTACCCAATTCACTGTAACTTGGTTGCTATTATAGGATGCTGTAACAGATTTAATACTACCAGTAGGAATCGATGCTGGAGTAGCACCTTGACTCGTTTGCGCTTGTAAGTTAAGGATACGACCGCCGTTAAAATCAGAATTGGGTTTTACATTACCTCCATGTTCAAATAAATAACCGTCCACACGAGCGTCATAAAAAGCATTGAATGCATTATCAAAATCCTTGTTCCTGCCCTGATCTCCCGAGTTGGCAGAAAACTGTCTACTCGTAGAAGTTTCCCATACCCCCTGAGCATTGAGATTCCAAGCATCCTTCAAATAAGCTGCTTTCGGGATGGGGCCACCAAGACCATCCCAGTTTTCCAAGAAAGCATCCAATCCTGATCCTAAAAACCCACTTGAAGCACCAACATCTGTGACGGAAAATAACTTCCAAGTTCCGCTACTCATATCCTGAATAAATGTTCCAATATATATTTGTGAGCTCACTTTCCATGCTCTAACAGCCATTCTGTACCAGTGATTGAGCTGCCATCCATAAGCCCCTATCGTTTTTTTTTCCGTACCTTCTCCTCCAAAATCCTCCCCCGTAATACCCAGAGCAACATAATCAATGTTTGAATTCCCATTTGTTGAACTATTCCACAATGAGCTTATCGCAATATTAGGGGTATTCCACCTAGGGTCCGAAGTCTGTTGCAATCCACAGTAGCCTCCATTGAAGTTTATTGTTGAAAAATATTCACTAATACCTGACTGTATGATCCCAATATCAATCATTTTTAGTACCCCATCTGAAGGAAACTGGAAAGAAAGGTGTTGAGACGGATTAGCCCCCGACCCACTCGTTACAGCACTTGCACTAGGTGCTGGGAGTGTTGGCATCACTGGTGGGGTTACCAGTCCTCCTGCAGGTATGGTAGGTGATGTTATTAGCGTTGGCTCTGCATCTTTTTTACAGCTCACACTATTTAATAGAAAAATCGTAGATGAAAACACATAAATCCAATTTTTCATATTTAATAAGAGCCTGTTTAAATTTTATTCAACAATAATTTTATAGCGGATA
>CAIOLR010000239.1 GCA_903859135.1 uncultured bacterium
ACCTATCCCGTGTATATTAACTCACACACATTCAAGTCCACAGATCTTCGCCTTCAGCATCGAACACTTTACGAGGAAGAGGTGAGACCTAACCCCGCCTTTACTGAATCGATTCATGATATTCTGATGAGGGGAAATGCCTATTACCAAAAGGTATATGATAAATCCTTTGTATTTGACGGCGATTCTATCGAGTTTATTACTCAGAACTTTTATAATGCCACCGTCGACCAATGCGTCAATGAACTGATTCAGATCAAGCGTGACTTTCAGCGCGAGGTCTTCCCCTTTTTTAAAGAAAAGGGACTTGGTGCCGTTCAATTTCCTGATCACAATTATGGTCTTGTTACCATGCTAAGCACCTTTAAACGCAATTTATTGGTGTGTAATAATGGAACGCATCATTTGAATATCACGCTCCCCACTCTTTTAAAAAATGGCCTAATTGTTGATAAAAATGCATTTGCTCGCACGCATTTAACCTACATCAATTGTATTCAGATAGTTGAGCCTTTATTTGTAGCATGCTATGGAACACCCGATGTCCTTTCTATGATTGATCCAGCCTATTCTATGGGTAGTCTACGTGTGAGCCTCAGTCGATACATTTCTCTCCAGACTTTTAATACCTCCTCGCCTGTAAATGGAAAATTACTATTAATGCCAAAACCTGCGGACACAGCCTATTGGTACAATCAGCTAAAAGACAGTCCCTATATGATTAATCAGACGATTGGATACGATATTAATTTCAACAAATTCAAAAATCATGGTGTAGAAATTCGATTTTTTGAATGGTTTCCCGAGGAATATTTAATTGATGTCGCTAATTTTTTCGTTCTCTTAGCACAACACTCGCTTACATCTGATACATTTCCATTTCAGAAAATGAATTATAATACAATCCTTCAAGGATGCGTCCAAAAAGGATTTACCTATCAGTTATCGGTTAAGGAATCCAATCAAATCATGGAGGATTTGCATCTCTCTCTTCACATGGATCAACCCATTACAGCATATAAGCTATTGAGTATAATGAGTGATACATTATATGAACGTTATTGTAATGGAGAAATTGTCCGTTGTATGTCACCTAATATGAAAAAGCCCTGTTTAGTAAATTATAATTATATTGCCTTTCAGAAATTACATCGTGATATATTTGGAAAACCAGAACTGGTTCTTCGCGCGGAAAACCAACCCTTTGAGAAGCGTACCCCCCTCATTCCCGATCACCTTGCCGCCCTTCATCCACATTTTACGGTTATCGTCGAATCATGTAAAACACGATGTTATTCCGATGAGGAGTATAAGAAACAAGGGGCCACAATCGTTCCCGCAGGCTATTGGGTTCATACCAAGCATTCCTGTGTCATTGGTCTTAAAGGAATTACAGATCGTACGCAGCCCACCCAGACCCTTCTGCATTTCGCCCACTGTTTCAAGGGACAAGAAGGATGGCAGGAGACTATTGCAAACCTACAGCCCTGTCGATTTATTGATTACGAGTACATGGTAAATTCGGAGAAGAAACGCGTCATTTCTTTTTGTGAACAGTCAGGTAAAATCGGAGCCTATTTGGCACTCATGGCATTTTATTGCCAATCCACACGGAATGATACATTTCCACCGTTTGATGAGAATATCTATCGAATTCTCCTATCCACCATGGTGAAACCAACGGTAATTCTGATTGGCTATGGTACAGCAGGAAAAGCAGCAAAGGCAGTATTGGACCAGTTCCATATTTCCTGTACGATTGTAACCAGCAAGGATGTCGTTACCAAAGAGATGATCTGCAGGCACTCTATTTTGCTTCATGCAATTCGTTTATCCGATGATCCATCCATTTGCCCTCCTCCTTTTTTGACAAAAGAGGATCTGGATTCCTTGGGAAAATTGTCGGTGATTTGCGACATCACATGTGATCTCGGAAATCACCGTAATACACTACCCATTTACGATGAGTATACTACTCATTTGGAACCCGCTTATCGGCTCCGTCCTCATTTGGATCTCATCGCCATTTCTAATTTGCCTTCTTTACAACCTATGGTTTCCTCAAACCAGTTTTCAGCCATTTTGGTCGACTATTTGCCTGAATTGCTCCATTTTACATTTACCAAGCATATCAATCCCAAGGCAAAGATCTTACATAACAGTTATGATACCTTTCGTTCATTCCAAGTCAAAGAAAAATAACTGAAATAGGCGCCCATTTTCCTTTGTGGAT
>CAIOLR010000240.1 GCA_903859135.1 uncultured bacterium
CAGTTTACGTTTCGCAGCTAATGATGCTCGATCAAGCTTTATCAATAGATCCCATAAAGACGAAAAATCTCTGTTGTAATGAGTGAGTAAAAATCGTCCAGCTTGAGGTGATAGTTTAAAGCCCATTTTTGAGGCTTTGAAAATTAATGTACTAATTTTATCGATATCACTCACTGGCTGTATTTTTAAAGTCAGTCCCCAATTAAGGCGTGTTATTAGATCAGGTAATTGGATGGCTATTTTATTAGGTGCACATTCCGCTGATAAAACTAGATAATGCCCCTGATCGCGTTGTTGATTAAAAAAATTAAAAAATGCCTGTTCCCAAGCCTTGTTGCCAGCTATGTGTTCGATATTATCAAAACACACTACATCAAAAGCCTCGAGTCCTTGCAGTAGGCTGGGTTCAGGAAGTTTATGGGATGAGAAAGTAATGTAGAATGATTCGAGTCCCATGCGTTGTGCCTCTTTACAAGTTGCTTGCAGTAAGTGACTTTTACCTAATCCGGCTTTTCCCCATAGAAAAATTAGTTGTTCACCATTACCTGCGATACTTCTTTGTAATTGATTAATAATTTCACTGTTTGTGCTAGGAAAAAAATCATCAAAAGTTTGGTTTGCGCGATGTTCAAATTGTAATGGAATTTGTTTTGACAGCGTCATTACTATTTTCCTGAATAGCGGACATAGAGTGTGGTGCCAAAGAATAGAATTAGACTGAATGTAAATTCAAGCACTGGATAGATACGTTCGGTAGTAGTGGCGTAAGTTTCGATTGATCCGTGGGTAAAATAAATCAGGCTAATATAAGCCATCCAAGCACAACTTCTTGTGTTTTTGCTTAATAACCCTCGAAGTGGCAGTAATAGTGGGGTAACGGTAATTAATAGCTTAAGTGCGACAGGAAAATCATGAGAAGGAGCTAAGACGGTATTCCACAGCATTAGTAATGCAAACAGACCAAAAAAACCTGTTAAAGCGAGAGTATGAAAGTAAATCGGTTTTATATTCATGTGTCTAGCGTTAAATTTGTTTCAAAAGCGTTGCGGTTTTAGCTAATCGAGTTCCCAGTGCTAAGCAAAGTTTTTTTTCATGTTCAGATAATCCAAAATGATCATGTGTAAAGTGGCTTGCTCCATAGGGTGTGCCGCCTGTCGTTGTTTCTCGGAGAGCGGCTTCTGCATAGGGAATACCTAATAGAATCATGCCATGATGGAGAAGGGGTAGCATCATTGTGAGTAATGTACTTTCTTGGCCTCCGTGCATACTCCCTGTAGAAGTAAATACACTGGCAGGTTTGCCTGATAAGGCACCCGAAAACCAGACTTCAGTCGTACCATCAATAAAATATTTTAGCGGTGATGCCATATTTCCGAAATGAGTCGGACTACCCATGGCAAGACCATCACATGATTTTAAGTCTTCAAGTGTCGCATAAATTGCTCCCTCTGATGGAATGCTGTCAGCGGTTTTTTCACAAATGGTTGATACATCGGGGACTGTTCTTAAAATAGCTTCAGCCCCTTGCACCATCTCAACGCCTCTAGCGATTAGATTAGCCATTTCGGCAGTTGAGCCATTGCGTGAGAAGTAAAGGATCAGAATTTTTATCATAAGGCCACTAGTTTGTATTATAGGATCGTAAGTACCGCTTCTGGTGGACGGCCAATTGCGGCTTTGCCATTAGCGATAACAATGGGTCTTTCAATCAGTATTGGGTTGTTTATCATGCCATTTATAAGTGCTTGCCTGTCCAGAGATTTATTATCCAAACCATTTATTTTGTAAGCAGCTTCTTTTGTACGCATTAAATCTCG
>CAIOLR010000241.1 GCA_903859135.1 uncultured bacterium
AGAAAAAAGAAATCCATCAACTAAAAAAGAGGCTGTCTCAGAAATACAGCCTCTTTTTTAGTGTACCAGACGCAAAATTATCACATAAAGAAACACTTAAATAGTGCTCTCCGTATTAAAAAAATCAAAAAAATATTGTTTAATGATATTTAATTATTGTATGTTTTAATTTTATAAACTACAAATAAAATTTATAATGAAAAAATTAAATAAACAAACACTTGGCCTTGTTCAAATGAACAATAATATGATGCAAGAATGCTTAGGGGGAACTTTTGGCGCCTCACTGAATATACCTTACTGGCTATATATCAGATATCTCAAAAACAAGCATATTTTGCTTTTGAGAAGTTTATTTTGTAATCAATAACACTAGCTTTTTCTCTACAGCTTTCTATATTGTAGGCCCAACAATTACCTTCGCCAACCTAGATAAAAGAAAAAAATATCGAGTGTCATTATTCACGTTAAATAAAGGAAATATAACATTTGACAATAATTCGTTAAACTCTAAAAAAGACAATTTTTGGAACTTTAACTATCTGATTGTCAAATATTTTTGATGCAATTTAATAAATCAACCAATTTGTAATAAATAAATTATAAAACTTTAATGAACTATTGATTTGAAAAAAATGAGTAAAAAATAGATCATTAAAATAACTATTGATCATGATAGAAAATTATTTAAAAATGATAAAATTTTGGTCCAATCAACCGCAAACAACACCAAGACTTCTGCCTCTAAAATTTAAACAGATTCCAGGCATTGTGCTTCTGTTAATAACAATTTATCTGAATGCAAATGCCCAAAAGACACTCAATAGCGTAACTTTGCCTGCCAAACTTAGCTACGACAAAACAGAACTTGTTTTAAATGGAGGGGGCATTCGAAAAAAAACATTCTTCAAGGTATACGTAGTGGGCCTTTATCTTGCATCAAAAAACAAAAATGGGCCTGCTATTTGTCAAGAAGATAAACCGATGGCTTTGCGCCTTCAGATTATCTCCAGCCTAGTGAACAGCAATAACCTAAGTCACGCTATACGTGAAGGTTTTGACAAATCAACAGGTGGAAAAGTAGCTACAATCAAGAAAAAAATTGATGCTTTCATCCACATCTTTGGCAAAGAAAAAATCATGGATGGAGATATTTTTGATATCTGGTACATCCCAGGCACAGGAATACAGACATCTAAAAATGATAAACTCCAGGGCACGATTGAAGGCCTTGATTTTAAAAAAGCACTTTTTGGCATCTGGTTGTCGGATGTTTCTGTGGATGATGATTTGAAAAATGGGCTATTGGGGCTTTAGAAAGAAATTATCTAAATCAGAGTTGGCAAATAGTTGCAAGGTGTTGGTTGTGAGTAAAATAATCTTACAATTTTTTTGATTTTGGTCGCCTTAGCGAAGCGATCTCTTAATCACCTCTAAAAAAAGAACACCAGTAAAAAATCCTGATTCTGGCAAATGAAAAAGCAGGAAAGCATTAAGCTGAAGAAAATGAAGAAATTAATTACCATCGGATTTATTGCTGTAGTGAGCTTTGCATCCTGCAATAATGAATATGAGTTTACCATTTCGGGTGAAATAGAAAATCCGGGGTCAATTAAAAATCTAGAACTGGTACATCCAACATACATGGTTCCTGACCATACACCCTCTGCGGTGCTAGATGAAAAGGGCAAATTCAAATTCAAAGATGATACTCGATCTCCTGATTATTACGTCATTGCTATTGGCAAACCTATTAATCGACCCTTTGTTGTGATAGCAGGCAAAGGAGATAAACTTCATTTTAAAACTAACTATGCTGATTCTACTCATGCTTACAGCATTACGGGATCCAAGGAATCGGAGAAGCTCATGGAATTTTATAAGCTAGTCACTAATGACAAGAAAAAGTATGATGATATCCATGCTAAATTTCTTCACAATATCGATGATTTGTACAGCAACGCCCTTGAGCAGGTGAGCGATCAAACTATCGAAGCCATATTCAAATTTGGTGAAGAAAATATAAATTACTTGGCTGGAGCTTTTGCTGTTGCACCACTCATTACAGATGCGCCAAAGAAATATCAAGCAAGAGCAACTGCACTTGCAAAAACTATTAAAGGTAAATTCCCTGAAAATGATTTCGTCAAGGAGCTTTTGAGAAAGGCCTTTGTTAATCAACAAGCCCCTTTATTTGAACTACCTAAGCCGGATGGCAAGCTTGTTAGACTTTCCGATTTTAAAGGTAAATACGTACTAATTGACTTTTGGGCTTCATGGTGCGGTCCATGCCGAGAAGAAAATCCCAATGTAGTTAATGCCTATCAGTTGTTTAAAAACAAAAACTTCACTGTACTTGGAGTTTCTCTGGATACAGATAAAAGCAAGTGGCTCAAAGCCATCACAACCGACAAACTACCCTGGACACAGGTGTCGGACCTTAAAGGTTGGAAAGGCGATGTGGCAGGACAATATCACTTGAGTGGAATTCCAGCTTCATTTCTTTTAGACCCAGAAGGTAAAATTATTGCCCAGAACTTAAGAGGTGATGAGCTTAAACTTTTTTTAGAGAAGACGTTGAAATAGAAAGAAAATATAGTTTATTGATCAGTTTTCACAACCATTAGATCACCCAATACGCTCTTCCTTCCTGGAAGGAGAATATTTAAATGGTTTGCTCTGCCAGGTAGTTTAAAATATTTTATACCCCATGACCGACCAAACGCTCATAGAAAACAATTCACACCAAGTGACCAGCCAAACACTCGCAGAACGCGATCAAGCGGTGATATGGCATCCATACACCCAGGCGCAAACAGCCACGCCGCCGATTCCCATTGTTCGTGGAGAAGGTGTTTACCTAATTGATGAACAAGGCAATCACTATTTAGATGCGATTTCTTCTTGGTGGGTAACTATTCATGGACATGCGCACCCATACATTGCCGAAAAAGTAGCTGAGCAATTAAAAACATTGGAACATTGCATATTTGCTGGTTTTACGCATCCGCCAGCAGTAGCGCTCGCTGAACGTTTATTGCGTATCATTCCCAGCAATCAGCAAAAGATTTTTTATTCTGATAATGGCTCCACAGCGGTAGAGGTAGCCCTAAAAATGTGCATCCAATACTGGAGCAATCGTGGAATAACAAAGCCCAAAGTACTTGCCTTCCACCATTCGTACCATGGTGATACGTTTGGCGCGATGGCTGTGAGTGCCCGAAGTGCATTCACCACACATTTTGAAAACTTTTTGTTTGAAGTAGACTATATCGATCTGCCCAGTGCAAACAATATCGAAACCCTCAAATCTCAAATTTCAAATCTCAAATCAGAACTCGCCGCCTTTATTTTCGAACCCCTCGTTCAGGGTTCAGGTGGGATGCTGATGTACGAAGCCAAATACTTAGACGAACTAGTACAGCACTGCCAAAAAGAAAATATACTGACTATTGCTGATGAAGTAATGACAGGATTTGGTCGTACAGGTAAATTGTTCGCCTCCGATTACCTTCAACAGCAACCCGATTTGATGTGTTTTTCGAAGGGATTAACTGGTGGGACGATGGCTTTAGGTGTAACCAGCTGCACGCAAAAAATTCAGGAAGCTTTCCTATCGGATGACAAATTGAAAACGCTTTTTCATGGGCACTCATTTACAGCCAACCCTGTAGCTTGTTCAGCAGCTTTGGCCAGCATGGATCTGATCGAAAAACCCGAAACCATGCAGAACATCGCACGTATTGGAGAACAGCACGCCAGCTTCATGCGAAAAACAAAAGGGCATCCCAAACTGAAAGATATCCGCCAAACAGGCACTATACTGGCATTGGAATGGAAAACAAGCGAGGGAACATCCTACTTTAACCAGCTTCGAGATAATTTATACAACTATTTTCTTGAACAAAAAGTCATCCTACGCCCTCTGGGTAATATCATCTATATTTTACCCCCCTATTGCATTAGCAACGAGCAATTGACCTATATTTACAGTAAAATTAAGGAGGCCTTAGAAAAATTTTAACATGGATATGGAACAATTAATTGCGTCAATAGTAGCAGACAAGCAACAGCATGCCCGATGGCTCAACACCCTTTCCCTCATGGAGAACACAGGTGCCCGAAAAATTTCGGCAAGCGAACATCAAAAAGATGTTACCTTAATTGTTTTGAAACATGCAGCAGAGGAGCATCGTCATGCATTTTATCTCAAAAAACAACTAGCCAAATTGGGTGAGGGCCTTTGTCCAACCTACGCTGATGACTATTTGTTGGCCCCAAGAGAGAGTCGTCATTATTTGAATGCATTGGATGTTCAGGTGTGTAAATATTTGAAAACTGCACTAGGCCTAAATGGATCAGACTTAAAATTTGCAGCCTATCTATTAGTGACTTATGCCATTGAAGTTCGTGCGGATGCCCTTTATCCCATCTATCAAGACGTTTTAGATGCATTTGAAAGCAAAGTAAATGTAAAGTCGATTATCGCTGAGGAGGAAGGTCATTTGGAAGAAATGATCCATCAGCTCAGCAATTTTTCGCCACAATGGAAAGTGTATGCCAATAAAGCCCTCGAAATGGAGAACAGACTGTTTAACGAGTGGCTTAAGGCCTTGCAAGTGTATAATGTAGTCCATCAGTAGTAGTAAGAGCGCCTTTTTTTTGTGGGTTGATTGTGCTCCCCGTATAAAGCCCTCCATATGGGCTAGGTTTGAAACTTAACAGATCTGATACAGTTAAGGATGTCAAACTATTATTATCGCATCGAATAGTCAAATTAGACTTTGCACCTTTCAAATCTATAGATGTAAGTGCTTCGTTTGGTATATAAACAAACTGTAGCTCACTACAGTTGACTAACTTTAGCTCACCTGCAATAGGACCACTTCCTAATGACGGGTGGTATGGTATGTGGAGGTCCCATAATCTCCTATCATAATCTTCCTCCCCAGAAATTACCAGAAAATGTTCTCTTTTCTTAAAAGAAGCCCCACTACATTCAATCCAGTTTTCTACCTTATCATATTGCTTATAATAAGTCCACGCTGGATGACTCTTGTGAACCCTCTCATTTAATATTTTTAAATTACTATGCCCACTTGACACAGTTTTATCAAGAAATGCCTTTAGCTGCTCGATATCGTGGATAATATGGAGTAAAGTGAGCCAGTGAATCTGGACAAAGTGAGCCACTTTGAAGTGGTTATGATTAGGCCATCTACAATTAGATTTAGTTCATTGTATTTCTCTTGATGAGGATG
>CAIOLR010000242.1 GCA_903859135.1 uncultured bacterium
ATAAGTGAAGATTTAATTCCGAGTCTCGATGATACGTACAATATTGGAGACGGAACTCATCGCTGGCATACTGCTTTTATCAATACGTTACAAACGAATACGATACATGGGTTGAGTGACCCGATTTTGCAAACTGACGGAGCAAACAAAAACTACGTGGACAGCGCAAAGGGAAAAGGATTTGCAATATGGACAAATGTAAGTGATGGGTGGGTATCGGTGTCGCCTAATATCACTGTTCCTATCGGTGTCGCCTGGAGCACGCCCACAGCATTTTTATACACGCCTACAAGTACAGCAAATAGCTATCAGATACAGTATCCTCTAGGTGTATCATTTTCGTGTGTTGCGCCTAATGCTATGCAGATATCATTTCAAAAAAGCGGGCTTTTTAAATTTACTTTAAACACAAATGTTGTTGTTTATAGCGGTACCACATATCAAGCCAGATTTTATCTACAACGCAATGGATCAACTGTCGATCAAAGTTATGGAAATCCTGTGGCGCCTCTACCATTAAACACAGCTGCTCCGCCATTCGCCTTTACGCAATCATGCGTATGTCAATGTAACTATGGCGACATCTTTCAGTACGTGGTACAGATATCAAATATTGCTAGCGTTCCTATTAGTCAAGTCACAAACATAGGCCATGCAGGTTTTCAATTGAGTGTTGAACAATGTTAGTAATTTTTATTTTATAAAGCAACAGGGCTTATATCATTGCGATAAAAACTGCGTGCATCAGTTGCCAGTAGATTAATGTTAGTAGTCTTTGTAGGCCTAATAGGTAAATTCCATGTTGAGGACAACATACCTTGAGTTACGTAGGTATCTGGGTCATATAGCTTTTCTAGCGTTTTATACCTTTTCATTGCGCGCATGACATCTTTTGTTATCGGCATTACAGTCCTAGCCCTCTTTTCTACTTTTTTAGGCTGCTGACCTAATGACCACAATATCATGTTTTTCGAGTAGTCATTAGAGATGCGATTAGCAGCATTTAGTAGTTGAATAGGATTTGGGGGTTGAGGTTGAGGTGGTTGAGGTTGAGGTGGTTGAGGTTGAGGTATTTGAGGTTGAGATTGCGGTGGTTGAGGTGGTGCCTGAATTGGTTGCGTACGTGTTGGTTGAGGTGTTGCTAAAGGTGTTGGTTGGTTAGCTATATAGAAAGCAGGGTTTACCATTTCCTTCAACACACCAAAAGCATCCTTGTTTTGGGTTTGCATTACTTCTGGTGCTGCTTCTGATGATGCTGAGCGTATAGGTTCGCTATCAATATATTTGATTTGTTCATTAATGCTTTTCTGTTTCTCTTGTTTTTCCGCTAATGTATAGGCTGACTGTCCCATAGCAACAACTGTACCAGCAACATCACCCATTAGTATTGGTGGAACAATCCCACCAAACGTCTTTAAAAGGTCTCCTCCTGTATCAACTGCCGATTTAAAGCCTGAAAGCATCTTGTTATAAAATGGAACTCTATCTTCTCTGATAGCATTTGCGTCAGGATTAGGTAAAACGGGTGTAATCACTTTGCCTTGTTTTTTACCTTCTTCAACCATTTCTTGTTCAATACGGTGTGCTGTACGTGCATCCTTATCTTCCATGACTTGCTGTTTTTGCATAGCCTCCATTTGTAGCTGCTTTTGCTTATCCTCTAGCTGTTTTTCCTCAGCCTGATATTTAAGGAACATTTCTCGCATTTCTTCGTAAGATTGGGGTTGCACTGGAGGTGGCCCTGGAGGTGGTCCTGTATCTTCTGACTGAGCCATTTCTTCAACCCCTTTGAATCTGACTTGCTTTCCTCTACCTGCTGATTCATATCTAGTTTGTGCTAATCGCCCTATATGAACAACATCGTCAATGTTCAAATTATATTTTTTCACTATCTCTTGCAGCTCACTGAGCGCTTGTTTGTTACCACCAGAACCCATATAGATATCGAGAGCATCCACCAAATCAGGTCTATTCTTAAACATGGCACGCTCCCTACTTTTTATACTGCTTCGCATACTCTTAAAGTATTGTTTTGCTTTTTCAGTCCTCTCCGCTTCACTTACAGCTTGTTCCTCATTTTGTTGTAACACTGAAAATTGTTTGTCTGCTTGTGACTTATATCCCTTATAAGGAATTACTTTCATAAGCTCAGTTAATGGCTTGTCTTTAGAGGACACAGGCATATTCATCACACTATGATAGGCATGCGCTGGACCCTTTTCAGAACGTGTCTTGATGTATTGCAGATAAGATGGACGGTAACCTTGTAATACATCCGGTGGTAGGTTCTCACCTATAGCATCTCTGATAAGCTTATAAAAGCCCTCTCGTAACTTTGGCACATATGGTAAATCAGCTCTCGGGTCTATCATTTTTTATATTCTATATAAATATTTTTTACATATACATCATCAAAAATAGTTTATTATTTTTTAAAAAAT
>CAIOLR010000243.1 GCA_903859135.1 uncultured bacterium
TCATTGACCAGCTTCAACTTTTAGAACAAATGGACCAATTGATTCGCCTACAGGCCACAGGCAACCCGGATGCATTTGCGAGGCGTCTTGGGCTTAGCAAATCCATGCTTTATAATTATCTGGATCTTATCCGACTATTGGGTGGCCCGGTGCGATACAACAAAACAAGCGCGTCCTTTGAATATGAGTATCCGGTGGAATTGAAATTGGGTTATAAAAAAAAGTAAAAAGTATTTTGTTCGTTCCAGTTTTACTGGAATGCCGCATTGGAGTTTTGCCCACAAGTTGCAACTGTGGGCTTTCCTGAAACCACTCCAAAAGAAGTAGGGCGCGAACGCCGAAAAGCGAATAGAGTAGGCATTTCGTTCAAAATATTTTGTAACATGAAAAAAATATTTTTGCTGTTGGCGTTTGCATTTTGTGCGAATGTGGCGTTTGCAAATGTGGTAACATCGGAGCATCTGATTGTGGAAAAACTGTCTGCCGGTAGTTGTACAACAAATCCAGAGGCTGGTTGTATTTTATGTGTACCATGTCGGGGTCTATTGCTTTGCGTTACAGCAGGAACCTGCGAAACTGCCGCTGCTTTACTTGCTGTCCTTTGGGAGGTAAATCATTGTGAGGGCTCAGGATCAGAGCCTGGTTAATAAGATTTTAAAAATGCCGGAACAGCCACCCTTTTTTCCTGTTCCGGCATTAATTTTCTTACGATAATTTCTAATTATGGATAACATTAAACTAGTCACCACCCTTTTTCTGATTAAATTCACCTGTTTGTCCGCACAGATACCAGGAAACAAATATGCTCTTGGGGACACCATCCCCATTGGTAAAGTCACATACTCCCATCAAGTACATTTAGGAGGATTTACGGAGAAAAATGGAACTGCAGAACTTTATTTTAACAATGATCGGTCACTATATTTACACCTAGGAAATCCGGAAGAAATAGGAGATCGATACCCTAATCCTCAAGGAGTATTAGTTAAATCGGTAGGGGGTGATAAGCAGGGGGCACCCATTTACAAAATGCATGCAGAGCAAAAGATGCTTTACAGAGATCTATGCGTAGGAGAATCGGGACGCTATATTATAGCGGATACTTTAAGTGGTATAATTTGGACTTTGCATCCCAATCATAAACGTTTTGGGCAGTTTGATTGCCGGCAGGCAACGGGTATTTTTCACGGACGTGAATATGAAGCCTGGTACACACTGGATATTCCAATTCCAAGCGGACCATTCAAATTGGGCGGCCTTCCCGGGTTGATTTTAGAAGCACGAGCAACAGACGGGTCGGCGGATTTTTTATTTGTCAGTATTGAAATATCCAAAGAAATTTCATATAGAATAAAACCTCCATATGGCAAGGATTCAGGCCTAAATTATACACAGTATCGTAAGGCTACCTGGGATTTTATGGAAAGTACTATAAATGCAATGAAGGCTCAAGGGCATGATGTTAGTATTTCAATTGATTCAAATGCTTTAGAATTATGGGAACCTGAAAAATAAACAATTCAAGATCAAAGTCTCTGACGCCAAAAATCATCCATAAATATAAGCATTTTTTAAAAGCCGTTTTTTCGCGGTTGGATATTTTGGTTTGCTTGACTCAGCTAGTGCCGCGCCCGGCCATTAAGGTATGAATTGGGGAGGCAAATTTTTTCTTTATCAAGGCGTGAGAAGGGCGCAATGCGGGACATTTTAA
>CAIOLR010000244.1 GCA_903859135.1 uncultured bacterium
CCAATAAATTTAGGTTCAACATCAAAAGTAATTCGTCTACGATCTACTTCAAATCCTTCTTTTTTCAATGCATCTGCAATTTGAATAGTATTTACAGCTCCGAATATCTTGCCTGATTCACCAGCTTTTGCACCAATAGACAATTTAATTCCTTCTAGTTTCGTAGCAATAGCGTCTGCATCCTTTCTGATTTTCTCTTGTTTGAAGGTCGCTTGTTTGATATTCTCGGCTAATACTTTTTTAGCTGACAGTGTCGCTAAAGTTGCATAACCTTGTGGAATAAGATAGTTACGGCCATATCCTGGCTTCACATTTACCATATCATCTTTCTCTCCTAGATGTTTGATATCTTGTTTTAAAATTAGTTCCATTTCGCTTATCCCCCGATTATTTTAATGAGTCTGCTACGTAAGGCAACAAGCCAATATGTCGAGCACGCTTAACGGCTTGAGACACTTTACGTTGAAATTTAAGTGATGTTCCTGTTAAACGACGTGGCAACACTTTACCTTGATCGTTCACAAATTTCATCAAAAAATTTTCGTCTTTATAATCGATATACTGAATTCCATTTTTTTTGAAACGGCAGTATTTTTTACGATTTTCGTCTACCTTTGGGGCAGTAACATATTGAATTTGATCTTTCGCCATTATTTTGCTACCTCCTCAATTTTAGTTGCTTTCTTTTTAAAAGCTCCACTACGTTTCTTTTCGTTATAAGCAAGTGCATGCTTATCCAAAGAAATAGTAAGGAAACGCATGATACGCTCGTCACGCTTGTATTCAACTTCTAATTTGTTAATAAACTCACCTGGAGCCTTAAATTCTATTAGGTGATAGTGCCCTGTCTTTTTTTTCTGAATAGGGTACGCTAATTTTCTCAAACCCCAATTATCCTCATGGATAATTTCGGCTCCGTTATCTTTCATTAGCTTGTTGAATTTGGTCAAAACCTCTTTCACAGCCTCTTCTGATAACAATGGGGTTAGAATGATCACTGTTTCGTACTGTTGCATGATTTTTTTAAATTGTTTTAGTTCCCTAATTTGGTGGGGTGGCAAATGTAGGTATAATTTAATTTTTTATCAAGTAATTTGATCTGAATTTATGGCTTCGTGTACAATTCGAGGAGATAAAAAACAAACGCAATGTAGTCGCTAGCTAGTATGCTTTTCTATCTATCTAGATATCTATTTAGGAGAGGTTTGTAGTTGGCTTAAGTACCGATATAAACCTTCTTTATTTTGCATTAATTCCTGATGGGTACCTGTTTCGATCACGACCCCTTTTTCTAAGACTACAATTTTGTCGGCTTCGCGAATGGTGGATAGACGATGTGCAATGATGATAGACGTTCTGCCTTTCATGAGTTCTTCCAATGCTTCTTGTACTAAGCGTTCCGATTCTGAATCGAGTGATGAGGTAGCTTCATCCAAAATAAGTATGGATGGATTTTTTAGTAATGCACGGGCAATGGCGATGCGTTGACGTTGTCCCCCAGATAGTTTAATGCCACGTTCTCCAACCATGGTTTCATATCCCTCTGGGAAATCAACAATAAACTGGTGTGCATTCGCACGTTTTGCGGCGACTATAATTTCATCTTTGGTCGCGTTTAAGCGCCCGTAGGCAATATTTTCAATAATGGAACCACCAAACAATAGCACGTCTTGCGGTACAATAGCTACTTGATTTCGAATATCCGTTAAGGAATATTGATCTGCCGTTTTGTTATCGAATAAAATGTGTCCGCTTTGGGGAGTATAAAAACGAAGAATCAAACCTGCAATAGTTGATTTTCCAGCCCCACTGGGCCCAACAATAGCCACTTTTTCCCCTGCCTTTGCAGTAAAAGAAACGCTATTTAACACTGTAATTTCCTTACGGGATGGATAAGCAAATACAACTTCGTTAAACTTTAAACTTCCATTAATTGTTTGTTTAATTTTATTGTTCTCTACTTTGATAGAGATGGGTTCATTTTTTTCTTTCAATATTTCGAGTACGCGTTCACTCGCTCCAACCGCTTTTTGGACATTGGCATACAGCTCGGGGAAGCTACCCATGGCTGCACCAACAAAAACAGAGTATAAAATATACGTGGTTAAGCTTCCCACGGTGAGTTCACCCTGAAAAACAAGAACAGATCCGTACCAGATCACGCCAACAATGGCTCCAAAAATGGCAAAGATGATAAATGAGGCAAACCCTCCTCGGAAATTAGCTCCTCGCAAAGCAATTTGAACGACTTCGCGCAAACTTTTGTCGTACCGATTAGCCTCATAAGCCTCGTTAACAAAAGCTTTTACATTGGATATTCCCTGCAGGGTTTCTTCTACAACGGTATTCGATTCGGCTAATTTATCTTGTGCCTGACGGGATAATTGGCGCATGTATCGTCCAAAAAATACGGCTACGATAACAAGCAGTGGGAGGATGGCAATATTGAGTAAAGTCAGTTTGCTAGATACAATAAATAAAAAACTAATACCTCCAATGAGGACAATCACTTGACGAATTAATTCAGCAAGCGTAGTGGTGATTGTATCCTGTATTTGAGAAAGATCGGCTGATATTCGACTATTTAATTCGCCCACTCGTCGCTGCGAAAAAAAATGCATGGGTAGTGTAATCAACCTGAAATAAGTATCGCGTCGGATGTCTGCTAGTGATTTCTCTGCCACTTCAACAAACAAGCGAATTCTAAAAAAAGAAACCAACGATTGGATTAACAACACCCCAAAAGAAATAAGGCCTATTAAATGGATACTGCTAGGCATGAAATTATATTTCTGTTTGCCCTGTGCGGCATCGATCATGGTACCCAATAAAGCGGGAAAAGCCAATCCCGTTATACTAGATAGAAATAAAAAAACCATCCCGATAAAAAATCTCCACCTATAAGGCTTTAAATATCTTAAGAGCTCTGATATTTTTTGAATACTCTCTCTGTTGATTTTTGCCTTAGGTAAGTCTTCCTCTTGAGCATTTCCACTATTTAGTCGGACTCGCGCCATTTTATATTTATTTTACTTTCTGTATTGAATGAGCCCCATCAATGGATCATATCGAAGTGGCAAAGGTATTTGATTTTATATAAAAAAACAGTAACTTTAGTGTAAGGATGAGCGAATGTTTTGCTTGAAAAATGTGTGAGAGCCAAATGCTAGTGCTTAGAGCCCGTTTAAATTTTATTCCAACAGGGTTCCTATAACTATTTTTGACTACTATAGATGCTTCGGCTGGTTTTAAGTTCTAAAAAGTGTCATTTTTGAGCTCAAAGTAGCAAAGAATGAAAACCGCAAAAAAAGCAAAGAGCGAGTGATAGCAGAGCATGGGAATGCTGGCATTAAGCGAATACGTGTGCTCAAAGGTCGGCTGAGACTTAAGTTGCTAAAGTACAGAGACCTTTTGATGGTCATAGGTTGCGCGCTGCATAACTTTAGAGTGAAAAGTCCATTTCGGGCATATTCAACTAAGACTAACTGACATCGAAAACCCTGTAAGAAATTAATTGTAATAATGTTTAATGTTGAGAAGCAATAGTTCGTTAAACTTTTATAAAAGTCATTTTTTTCGAATTTTAACTATCTGATTTTCAAATACTTATAATATAAAATTCAATAACACAACTAACTAATTGATAATCAAATATTTGCAAAAGTTTAACGAACTATTGGAGAAGAATAAGTCGACAAAAAAACACCCTTAATACTTAGCACCTTAGGAGTGTTTCTAACATACTTCTATTGTAAGTGATACTGTTTTGCTTGATAATAAAAATAAAGTTTTATCGGGTGATTCTGATTTGTTTTTTCATTCATAAAAATCATGATTTATGGCAATTCTATCGAGAGCTTCAAATAATATAGATCGAGAGGAAAAGAGTTTTTCGACGATCATCGCTGAGGGTTTTATTATCAATGGTAATCTGATAGGGGCGGGGTACACCAGAATAGATGGAACGATAGAAGGAGATGTTGCTATTGATGAAGGCATTGTACTGGGAGAGAGTGGGGTTATCAATGGAGATGTAAGAACGCATGAAATTATTGTTCACGGGGTAGTCAATGGAGATGTTAATACTCAAGAAATCATTGTTCATGGAAGGGTTAACGGACACCTACGTGCTAAAAATTTAGAAATCAAAAAATCAGGAAAAATTAAAGGCTCTATTTTTACTCAAAAAGTAAAAATAGAGCCTGGAGGTAAATATAATGGGTTGCTGTCGATGGAAGTGGAAGATGATAATCTCAATTTAGATGAATAAAAATCAACACATGACGATGATCGTTAAGTGAGTTTAGTTGAAGATCAGATCATCATTTCTCTGCAAGTTGATGAGTGCCGGGATTCTGGTTTAAATAATCTTCTCTTCAATTTGTGGCAATTGCAATTAAATGACAAGTTCGATGGGCAGTGGAAATCAAAAATTTAGTACAATTATAGTTACAAGTAAGGATCATTCTGAGACGAAATCCTATACGATCAAAACTAAATATTTAAAATATTGGAGGGCACCTTATTTGTTTGGGGTGTCGGTGTTGATGTGCGTGCTTTTTGCGACAGTCTCTGGGCTTTTGTTTTATATTCAAGCACAAGATACGAGGGCTAAAAATTTAGAACTTCAAGTTGTTCAATTATATAAACCTCTTTCTGAGGTTCAAAAGCAGCCTATACCTGTACCAAAAGTAAATGATACGGTTCGTATTCAGCCTTATATTGACCGAATTCAGGCTAAGCTTAAAAGGGTTAATGAATACTTGAACAAAAGGGGAGTTAGGGGATTTTCGAATGTTTCTATTGGGGGAAATAATCGCAGGTCGCGTTTTGCCCCTAATGAAAGGCTCGAGCTCTATAATGAATATCTCACCCGGCTTTTGGGTAGTTTAAAATTAACTCCACTAGGGTATCCGCATCATGGTGGCGTGTCTTCCGTATTTGGATACCGATCAGATCCATTTGAGTCCAATAATGGCGAATTTCATGCTGGAATGGATTTTCATGGCTTAATGGGTGAAAAGGTGAGGAGTACTGCTAGTGGAAAAGTAATATGGGCAAGTCGGTTTCAAGGCTATGGGAATTGTGTGCGAATAGCCCATGCTAATGGTTATCAAACTTTATATGGACATCTCTCTGAAATTAATGTAAAAGATGGCCAACCAGTACAGGCTGGTGATGTGATCGGTTTGATAGGATCTACAGGTCATTCTACGGGACCCCATCTTCATTACGAAGTTCGTCTCAATAATAAGCCTATTAATCCAAATAAATTTCTCTCACTATAAAAATCATGAACTATGGGAATTTTTTCAGGTAAAAAGCCTAATCTGAGTGAGCAAAATATCTCGACATTAATTGGCGATGGATGTGTAATTAATGGACATATCAGAGCCAAAGACTATGTGCGGATAGATGGAATGCTGGAGGGTACTGTTGATCTTGGATTGATTTTAGGAGAGAAGGGGGTGATTAATGGTGATGTTAAGGCTCAAGAAATTATCGTATATGGTACGATAAATGGAGATCTTTATGCTGAAAAACTTGAAATAAAATCTTCTGGACGAATTAAGGGGGCTATCTCCACACAAAAAATTGAAGTGGAGGAAGGAGCAATTTACAACGGATCAATATCCATGCATACTGAAGATGCTAAGCCTAATAAACAGCTTATAGAACTCAATAGAAAGCAACTTGATACTAAAAAAGAACTGAATATGACGCCAGAAATAACTCAGGAGTAAAATTGAGGGCAATCGGCTTTAAAGTATCTGATATTCAGTCGTATTTCACTGCTTGAATTCAAGAAGCAGTATCTTACAAATAAGATCAAGCAATATGTTCTAGCTGGCTTAACTCAATATTATAGCCCTGAGTAAATAAGTGGGTCGAGCTAAACTAGAAAATCTAGGGTTACTTGGTAGATTACACAATAAATGGCAAACAGAATAAAATTTTGTTTGCCATTTAGAGCCTGTTTAAAAATGAAAAAGGAATAATATTATAGGCCTGAAAAGCGATTGGAAATAGTCTTTTTTGTTGTGACGAAACTTCAAAAAAATGTATCCAACCGATTTATCAGAATCCCAGTGGCAATTTATTAAA
>CAIOLR010000245.1 GCA_903859135.1 uncultured bacterium
GGCTATTGCGAATTAAATTATACTCCCGAAGATGCAAATGGTAACATTGATATTTCTAAAGCTATTAATGTTCATAAAGCATTTTCAAAATCGGAAGAGTTTTGGCAGCACTTAATAGCTAGTGGAAAAATAAAGTCTGACATCTACACTATCTCAAAACACATCAGTTTTGTAAACGGTAAAAAAGATGTCGATTATTTGCGCAGAAGGTGGGAAACAATGGCAAAATCGAATGAATTTGCAGATTTAGAATACTACTCTACAAACGAGGATTTGTTAAAACAAATACCATTAATGATGGAGGGCAGAAACGGCAGTAATCCATGCGCAATTACGGTGCATGATGGTTATGATATTGACTATGGTAAAATTACAAAGTATTTTATTGAGAATCTTCACCAACATCATGTTGATGTGAATACCAATCACGAAGTAATTGATTTATATAAATTAGGCAATAAGTGGAACGTTATACAAATAAATTTACTCACTAACGAACTAAGTAAAATTGAAACTAAATTTATTTTTATTGGCGCAGGCGGAGCCGCTATTACTTTATTAGAAAAATCGGAAATTCCTGAAGCTAAAGGCTATGCCGGTTTTCCAGTTTCTGGAGAATGGTTAATTTGCGATAACCAAGAGGTTGTTGCAAAACATTTTTCAAAAGTTTATGGTAGGCCAAGTGTGGGATCTCCTCCCATGTCAACACCACATCTTGATTTGAGAACCATCAACGGAAAGCAATGTTTACTTTTTGGGCCGTATGCAGGCATGTCAACCAAATTTTTAAAACATGGCAGTTGGACAGATTTTTTTAAGTCAATTAGATTAAACAACATAGGTGTGTTGCTTGATGCGGGGGCTCGTAATTTAGGACTAACAAAATATTTAATGAAAGAATTATTTAAATCAAAAGCAGGAAGGTTTAATGTTTTAAAAGAATATTATCCAAATGCAAATCCAAAGGATTGGAAAACATCTGTAGCAGGGCAGAGGGTGCAAGTGATAAAAAGAGTGAATGGAAAGGGTGTGATTGAATTTGGTACTGAGCTGGTTACTGCAAAAGATGGAAGCCTTGCTTGCTTGCTAGGCGCAAGTCCGGGAGCAGCAACTTCAGTAAAAGTGATGCTTGATGTTATTGAAACTTGTTTTACGTTGGATGCAACTACGAAAGAAAAATTAGCGGCAATGATTCCAACTTACGGTAAAAAGGTAAATGTAAAATAGTTGTTTTCCTTAACTGCTTCGTTGTAATGACGATGCTTTAAAAACGTTGCGTCATTGCGATGAGGGACGAAGAAGCAATCTTGCCCTAATCCTTCCTAATCATAATAATCAGTGTTATCTGCGTTCTATTAAAATGATGAAGCAACGCATCAAGTTCGGAATGGTAGAAACATCTTTATTTAGTCATGCTGAACTTGATTCAGCATCTAAGTTTTATAGTTATTGAGATTCCGAATCAAGTTCGGAATGACATAAACACCGCATTAAAAAATCACCTTAACTATATTTTATGGCGCTATCAAATGTATCTGCGCTGCTTTGCATTAAATCAAACTCCCAACCTTGCGGATAGGGTGCTTCTAATAATGCACCTTTTAATACGTACGGATACATTTCGGCATAGGTTTGAATTTGATTAGCACTCACGCGCCTATAAATATGCGAGCGATGTAAATTATCCGGATGCTCAATGCCGGCTGCCGACATCAATTCTACAGCTGCTTTCACGGTTTCGTGTTGAAAATTTGCTACCCGTACTTTTTTTAAATCAACATCTAATCCTTTATATAAATTTGGGTTTTGTGTGGCCACGCCCGTTGGGCAAGTGTTTGTATTACATTCTAATGCTTGAATACAACCTAAAGCTAACATCATGGATCGTGCGCCATTGCACATATCGGCGCCAAGCGAGAAATTTTTTACTAAATCAAATCCAGTATGAACTTTACCTGAAGCAATTATTTTAATATGTTTTTTTAAACCAAATCCGTTTAGTGCATCGTAAACAAATGCTAAACCTTCGCGCAACGGCATGCCAACCGAATTACTAAATTCTAAAGGAGCCGCACCAGTTCCGCCTTCTCCACCATCTACGGTAATAAAATCGGGCATAATTTTAGTTTGAATCATGGCTTTGCAAATGGCAATAAATTGACTTTTTTGCCCAATGCATAATTTAAAACCAATTGGTTTTCCGCCGCTTAAATCTCTTAATTGTTTAATAAAATTAAGCAACTCCAAAGGGGTGCTAAACGCTTTATGATAGGAAGGCGAAAGAACATCTTTTCCTTTTTCTACCAAACGTATTTTAGCAATTTCATCGGTAACTTTTGATGCTGGTAAAATACCGCCATGGCCGGGCTTTGCACCTTGCGATAATTTTATTTCAATCATTTTTACATTTGGCAAAACAGCGCGCTCCGCAAAGGCCGCTCCGTTAAATGTGCCATCTTGGTTTCTGCATCCAAAATAGCCTGTTCCAATTTGCCAAATAATATCGCCACCAGGCAATAAATGGTGAGGACTTAAACCACCCTCTCCGGTATTATGCGCAAAGCCACCAAGTTTAGCGCCCCCATTTAATGCCATAATTGCATTTTTACTTAACGACCCAAAACTCATAGCCGACACATTAAAAATACTTGCAGCATAAGGTTGCTTGCAATCAGGTCCGCCAACTGTAACTCTTGGGTCGTGCACGCCTTTCTCTAATGGTAAAGGTGCTATAGAATGGTTTAACCATTCATAGCCTGTTTCATAAACATTTAATTGCGTACCAAATGGTGTAGAATCTGTTGCTTTTTTAGAACGTTGATAAATGACATTTCTGCTTAAGCGGTTAAATGGCGCACCATCGGTATCCGATTCAATAAAATATTGATATATTTTTGGACGCATCCATTCGGCCCACCAAC
>CAIOLR010000246.1 GCA_903859135.1 uncultured bacterium
AACCAATTCAATTGATCATGTCCAAGATAAGCAGTATCAACACCTGATTTTTCCTGCCTATTATGGTTATTAGGTCCCCGATAGGAACGCATATCCAGAACAAATAATTCCAGTAAAGGACCATAAGGCAAGTTACGATAAATAGATTTACCTGCAGTCGTTTTGTTATAACGAATAGGCGCATATTCAAGCGCTGCAGTCGTTCCCCTTTTTACGAGTGTAGTAATGTTTTTTTCCGTGTAGCGCTTATCATCATCTAGATTTTTAGAAGGAGACCAATTATTGGTGATCTCGTGATCATCCCATAACCAAACAGTGGGTACTTGGGCATTAAATTTACGTAAATTATGGTCCATTAAATTATATTTATAACGACCACGATATTCCTCAAGTGTTTCAGCAACTTTAGAGACTTCTTCTGTTACAAGGTTACGCCAAACTTGGCCTGTTTCATGAGCTATTTGGGTTTCATGTATGGGGCAATCAGCGTAAATACTGTCGCCACAATGAATAAAGAAATCAGGGTCAGTTAGCCGCATAGTTTCATAAATTTTCATGCCGCCAATATCTGGATTAATCCCCCATCCTTGACCGCAGGAATCTCCAGACCAAAGAAAGCGAACAGGTCTTGCATCATTTGGAGCTGTTCTAAAATGTCCGGAACTTGCTTTGCTTATGCTCTGCTTATTATTTAAATCTTGAAACATAACCTGAATAAAAATATCCCGACCAGCAGGTAATCCCGTTATATCTATATGAGTGGTATAGTCATTTTCTTTGAGAGCGAGTGGCCCTTGTATTAAGATTGAATCTTTGAAATCGGGATAAAAACTATATTTGACAATCATTTTAGCGGAGCAGTTGGCTCGACTCCAGACGATAGCTCGATCTGATAGCACATCGCCAACACGAATACCCTGGGCTAACTGGGGAGGGACTAATAGTGGTGTCGAAGACAAGGTTGTTGCAATACTATTGACGGTTTTTTCTGATGCGATAACGCTGGCAGTGAATGCAAAACCAGTAGTTTTGATGAAATTGCGACGAGATTGTTGATGTTGATTCAACATAATATCAAGCTCTGAAATATACAAATCAGACCTCATTATTGAATTAACTTGTGACAGGGTTATGACGATCTAAATAAAAATATAGCAAGATATGAATTTTTAGTATCAGGAGATATTTACTATTTTATTGAATGGCTTTATTTGTGCGCTTGTAACAAAACCTTCATTTACTTTTGGTAGGATTTTAAAAAGAAATTCTTTCAGGGATGTCTTATTCCTAGGGTGAATTTCCCCTCTGTTTTATCAGCCTTTCGGGATTAGTTATTGATGAATAATACCTATAGAACCATTTGGATTTCTGATTTACATCTCGGATCTACTCAGTGCCAAGCTGACGTCTTGCTAGATTTTCTAAAGCATAATGATAGTGATAAACTCTACTTAGTGGGCGATATTATCGATTTTTGGGCACTTTCCAAGAAAATGTATTGGCCTATTGATCATAATACAGTGATTCAGAAAGTCTTACGTAAAGCTAGGCATGGTACCCAAGTTATCTATGTTCCTGGAAACCATGATGAAAATGTCCGGCAATACGCTGATTATGTATTTGGTGATATTGTTGTTAAAACCTCAGATATACATGTTTCAGCTTCCGGAAAGAAATTCTTGGTGATTCATGGTGATGAGTATGACACGATTGCCAAATATCATAAGTGGATTGCTAAACTGGGTAATGAAGGTTACGACTTTCTTATTTCAGTCAATCGTATTTTACGAAAAATTAGGTATTTGATTGGTATGCAGTCAAACTTCTCCTTATCTGCTTATGTAAAAT
>CAIOLR010000247.1 GCA_903859135.1 uncultured bacterium
AAGTTTAATAATTTTGAAAATAAGTTTATGTCTTTGAGATAAAGACAGATCAAAAAAGCCCCCTCCTATTGGAGGGGGCTTTTTTGATCTGTCTTGTTTAGCCGTTAAACATCAGACATATACATTCGCTCAATATCTCGCTATACGATCACTCTGCCACTACACCCATTGAACAAAATTTATCAATACGTTCATTGATCAAATTATCTGTATCTCTTTTGCACAGAATATCTAAATCTTGTATGATTTGACCTTTGAGGGTAGCAGCCATTTTCGCAGGATCTTGATGTGCCCCCCCCAGAGGCTCTTGAATGATCCCGTCAATCAGCTTGTTTTTAAACATATCATCAGCTGTCAGCATTAAACTAGCCGCTGCACGCTCCTTAAAATCCCAACTTCTCCACAAAATAGAGGAACAGGATTCGGGCGAGATAACGGAGTACCACGTATGCTCGAGCATATATACACGGTCGCCAATGCCGATGCCTAAGGCACCTCCAGATGCACCCTCGCCTATCACAAAACAAATAATTGGCACCCTCAGTACCGACATTTCGAGCAGATTACGAGCAATCGCTTCTCCTTGTCCACGTTCTTCGGCTTCTAAACCAGGGAAAGCCCCCGGCGTGTCAATAAAGGAAATCACTGGTTTATTAAATTTTTCTGCCAGTTTCATCAAGCGTAAAGCTTTGCGGTACCCTTCCGGATTGGCCATGCCAAAATTTCGGTATTGTCGTGTTTTGGTGTTTGTGCCTTTTTGATGACCGATGACCATCACTGTTTGGCCACCAATGGATGCAAATCCACCAACAATAGCCTTATCATCCTTCACTGTTCGATCGCCGTGCATTTCAATAAAATCATCACATATCATCTCGATATACGACAAGGTATAAGGTCGTTCGGGATGACGAGATAGTTGTACTTGTTGCCAGCCACTGAGGTTAGCGTATATCTCTTTTTGTGCTTTTTCAATTTTGATTTCCAACTCGGCCAACGTAGCCGACATATCCATTTTTGTTTTTTCGGCGACCTGCTTGATCTTATTAATCTGCTGTTGCAGATCAGCAATAGGCTTTTCGAAATCAAATGATGTACTCATTATACTGAATTAATTTAGCGTGCTAAAATAGAGATTTTAAATAAGAGGTTGGGGGCTTAATTTCAGGGTAGGATGTATGACCAGTTAATTTTTGGTTAGCTCCCCACGAAAATCCGTTTCAAGCAGTTCAGCAATTTCTTGTTTACTTTTTCCGGTACCGAGCAGATACATCAGTTTGGTTACAGCAGCTTCAAACGTCATATCATATCCACTGACAATGCCCATATCTTTTAGTTGGTCGCTTGTTTCGTAGCGGCCTAGTTCTACGCTGCCCTCCTTGCATTGTGAAATATTCAAAATTAATTTGCCTGCGTTGTTGGTTTCTTCTAGTAGATCAAGAAACCAACGTTGTGTAGAGGTATTTCCTGAGCCAAATGTTTCCATGACGATAGCCTTACATGCTGCGCCTAAAATGGCACGAACGATCGTGGGGCTAATTCCAGGATATAACTTTAGAACACCAATTGCGTTATCCAGCTGTGTATGAACTTGAAGAGGTATTCCTTCAGGTTTTAAAATATAATTTTTGTTAAACTTTAAATAGACCCCAGCTTCGGCCAAAATGGGATAATTAGGAGAGCGAAATGCTTCAAATTGTGCTGAATTATATTTAATAGATCGATTTCCTCGAAACAGTTTATAGTCAAAATAAATACAAACCTCGGGCACGGCTGCTTTGCCTTTTTGTTTTGCTGACGCAATTTCTAGGGCTGTGATTAAGTTTTCTTTGGCATCTGTTCGGATACCGTTAATGGGTAGCTGCGAGCCTGTAAACACAATGGGTTTGTCTAAGCCTTCCAACATAAAGCTCAATGCGGATGCCGTATAAGCCATGGTGTCAGAGCCGTGCAAAACCACAAATCCGTCAAACTGATGATAATCGTGCTCGATGCGTTTTGCTAGTTCTATCCAAATAGCTGGAGTCATGTTCGACGAATCAATCAAGGGGTCGAAGGAATGAACCGTCAATTTATATTTCAATCGCTTTAATTCGGGCACATTATTGGTGATTTGCTCGAAATTGAAGGGCATCAAAACACCTGTTTTCGGGTCGGCTATCATGCCAATCGTGCCACCGGTGTAAATAATTAGGATATTGATCATTGATGAAAAAAAGATTAGATATCAAATCTAGGTAATAAACGATTAGTACCTAGTACTTCGCATGAGGTGACGGACGTGACTTCTGTCAATGCCTAAATAAATGTTGACACTTTTGTACGATCCACATTTCAATAAGTTGCAGTGTGATGATCCATACATGAGCGCATATTGGGGCACTAAAAAAGGCCATCTCTTGTCAATGCATCTACGCAATTGATCCCGTCAATGGCTGCAGAGATGATACCGCCGGCATAACCAGCTCCTTCCCCGCAAGGGAATAAGCCCTTTATTTGTGGATGCTGTAAGGTTTTGGGGTCTCTCGGAATCCGAATAGGGGATGAAGTTCGAGACTCAACGCCCACCAAAATGGCTTCATTGGTATAATAACCCTTTCCACCAGCACGAGCAGACATTTTTTTTCCAAAAATGGGCAATGCTTTTTGCAGGCGTTTGTAAATAAAATTAGGAAGTACCTCTTTGAGTGGAGCACTTTTGGTACCAGGTAAGTATGAGTTCGTAGGTAGATCAACTGAAAGTCTTCCTTCTACAAAATCAACCATTCGTTGGGCTGGGGCTACGAGTTTGCCTCCTCCGGCATGAAAAGCTTGTTTCTCTATTTCAGCCTGAAAGTTTAATAATTTAAAGGGATCCGTATGAGGGTCTGCAACATCCTCTAAATTGACCTGTACCACCGTTCCTGAGTTTGCATACGGATTGTTGCGCTTCGATGGTGACCAGCCATTGACCACGATCTCTTCATCGCCTGTAGCACAAGGTGCAATGATTCCACCTGGGCACATGCAAAATGAAAATACGCCCCGATCGTCTATTTGCTCCACTAAGTTATAATAGGAGGGCGGCAGGTGTGGGTTGCGTACTGGACAATGATACTGTAGTTCATCAATAATTTGTTGGGGATGTTCGATCCGTACACCCAGTGCAAATGGTTTTGCCTCGATCTGGATATTATTTTGATGCAGGACGTGATACATATCTCGTGCTGAATGTCCCGTAGCTAAAATGACGGCGCCTGCAGTGAATGTGTTGCCATCAGCAGTTTTTACGCCTTTAAGATGATCTATTTGGATGATCAAGTCCACCACTTTGCAATCAAAATGTATTTCTCCTCCCGCATTTAAAATGCTTTCACGTATGGCGGTAATAATTTGGGGGAGCTTATTGGTCCCGATATGTGGACGTGCATCGATCAAAATATCTTCGGTAGCACCATGAGCAACGAATGTTTTGAGTACATGCTGTACATCCCCGCGTTTATTTGAGCGTGTATATAGCTTCCCATCTGAGTAGGTGCCTGCTCCCCCTTCACCAAAGCAGTAGTTAGATTCGGGATTGATCACGCCCATTTTATGAATAGCTGCCAAATCGCGACGACGTTGTTTGACATCTTTCCCTCTTTCCAGGATGATTGGTTTTAGGCCATTTTCAATGCATCTTAAAGCTGCAAATAATCCAGCAGGGCCAGCACCAATGATTAAAATCGGTTTTTGAGTGCCCACATGGGGATGTTTAATTGAAAATACTTCAGGCACAGGTTGCTCATCGATATACACTTTAACTTTGAGACGATAAAGTACTTGGCGACCACGCGCATCAATAGAGCGTTTTAAAACTTGAATATGGGTCAGGTGTTGCTGATCGACATTGAGCATGTTGCTGGCAGCTTCCCTAATAGCAGCCATATCCAGATGTTGTTCAGGGGGGATTGCCAGCTCGATCTCTTTTATCATAAACGTGTTGCGTTTTTTAACCCATTTTTTACGCAAATGTATGGAAATTGAATACTATAGTGTAAATTCACCGCTAAATTTTAAATTTTGGTCATGAAGAAAATAATTTATGGTTTAGTAGGTTTTGTCGCATTGCTTTCTTTGAGCTCTTGTGGCTATAATGGTATGGTTCAATTGGATGAGCAAGTACAATCGCAATGGGCGCAGGTTCAGAATGTATATCAACGTCGCTCGGATTTGATCCCCAATTTGGTTAATACGGTAAAGGGTGCTGCCAATTTTGAGAAATCAACACTGGTTCAGGTGATGGAAGCCCGTGCGAAGGCTACTGCAGTTACGGTTGATCCAACTAAATTAAGCCCAGAGTCCATTCAAAAATTTCAAGCAGCTCAGGGTAATTTGTCACAATCACTCGGTAGATTGCTCGTTGCTGTTGAAAATTATCCGCAGCTAAAATCAAACCAAAACTTTTTGGAGCTGCAGTCACAATTAGAAGGTACCGAAAATCGTATCACCGTAGAGCGGCAACGATTTAATGAAGTCACGCAAGCATATAACGCTAAAATTCGTTCTTTTCCTGATAATTTAACTGCTTCTATGTTTGGGTTTCAGAAAAAGGGATACTTCCAAGCCGAAGCAAGCGCACAAAAAGCACCACAAGTTCAATTCTAGGATGGCGGCTCTTTTTAATGATCAGGAACAGGGCATTATCCGAGAAGCAATAGAAGCTGCAGAAAATTTAACTTCAGGAGAGATACGGATATGTGTAGAGAAAACATGCAAGGAGCCGACTCTTGATCGGGCGAGCAAGTATTTTCAAAAACTAGGGATGGACCAGACTGTTCAGAAAAATGGAGTGCTTATTTACCTAGCTCTTGAGGACCGGAAATTCGCGATTATTGGCGACACAGGAATCAATCAGTTGGTTCCTGTTGATTTTTGGAATAGCACCAAAGAAGCCATGGTCGGGTTTTTTAAACAGAATCGAATGGCGGATGGTGTTGTTACTGGAATACAAATGGCTGGCGAAAAGCTCAACACTTATTTTCCTCGTTTAGGGGATGATCAAAATGAGCTATCTGATGACATTGCCTTCATGGATGGTAATTAATGCGTTGATGTAAATTTTTCGTAAGTATTTATTAATTCGTTGTCCGAAGTCTTAGACTTCGAACGAATATGGGCCTAGTTTTCAGATTAGCTGAGGTAATCGACACTACCTGCTAAGTACTTGCAATTTCTCTACCACCTAATTTTTAACAAAACTGTGATGTTCTCCAAAATAAAGAAACTAATTTTCCTGTTTTCGTTTATTCTTGTTTCTTATTTGTCATTTGCTCAAACTTTTCCTGAGAAACCAACTCGTCTGGTGACGGATTATACACATACTTTATCTGACCAACAGGCCAACCTGTTAGAGCGAAAGCTGGTTGCCTTTGATGATTCCACCTCAACGCAAATAGCCGTCGTGATTATTAAATCTCTGGATGGATACGATGTTGCTGACTACGGTGTTCGTTTAGCTCAAAAATGGGGCATTGGGGGTAAAAAGAATAACAATGGCATCTTGTTGTTGGTGTCCTTAGGGGATCGTAAAGTGACTATTCAAACGGGCTATGGAGTTGAAGGGGCAGTGCCAGATGCCATCGCTCGACGCATTATTGAAAATGAAATTAAACCTAGTTTCAAAGAGGGAAATTACTACCAGGGACTAGAACAAGGTACCAATGCCCTGATATCCTACACGAAGGGGGAGTACAAGAATACGAATTCCAAAAAAGGAAATGGAGGAGGCAGAGGGATATTTATTATCCTGCTGATCATCATCGTGATTGTGATCATCTCGCGCATCAACAAAGGAGGTGGAGGAAGCCAAGTGATTGGAGGGCGTGGAGAAGCAAGTCCATTTTGGTGGATTTTGTTAGGATCTATATTGGGTGGTAGTGGTAGAGGCGGTGGCAGCTGGGGAGGAGGATCTTCAAATGACGGTGGCGGTTTTGGTGGATTTGGCGGTGGTGGATTCGGTGGTGGTGGTGCAAGCGGAAATTGGTAGCTGTTGAAAAAGTACTTGGTATGTAGTGCCTAGTATTTAGATAATGGTCTACACAATTTTGATGCAATCAAATGCCTAGGCACCATATACTCACTACTAATTACTCACTATTTATTTATGAATCCTATTATTTTCATTACTGGTGCAACTTCTGGTTTTGGGAGAGCGATAGCTGAAATATTTGCAGCGGCTCAATATAATTGCATCATAACAGGTCGCAGGGAAGCACAGTTAATAGCATTCGCAAAGGACCTTCAACAAAAGCATGGGGTGCACGTATTGCCTCTTGTATTTGATATTCAAAATAAACAAGAGGTGTCTGATACCATCAAGCAAATACCCACTGCATGGCATAAAATAGATATTTTAGTGAATAATGCTGGGCTCGCTTTGGGTCGAGAGGGTTTTGAAAATGCCAGTATCGATGATTGGGACACCATGATTGACACCAATGTAAAAGGTTTGCTGTACGTGAGCAGAGCGATTATTCCCCACATGACACAACGTAAAAAAGGGCATATTATCAATATAGGCTCTATTGCTGGTAAGGAAGTATACAAAAATGGAAATGTGTACTGCGCCAGCAAATCAGCAGTGGATGCCATCAGTGCTTCTATGCGCATTGATTTGTTGTCTTATGGAATAAAAGTAACAGCCATACATCCAGGTGCCGCAGAAACTGAATTTTCGCTTGTTCGATTCAAGGGGAACAAAGCGGAAGCACACCACGTATACGAAGGGTATACTCCTTTATCAGCTCAAGACATTGCAGATGTGGTTTACTATTGTGCCACACTGCCTGCCCACGTCTGCATCAACGACCTCGTTGTTACTTGCACCGCTCAGGCGAGTCCTCACTATCTTTACAAGGATAGTGCAGTAATATCCATTTAGTGACACTTTTATAGAAGTATGAGGATGCGTATTTATAGTATTTAAGTATTTGATTTTTAAATGATTGTCTATGCTTCGTTCATGTTGTAGGCGCTATTTATTTCCGTAGTTTAGCGATAAAAAAATATGACTATGCGATTGCCATCTGTAGAATCCCTCTTTACAAAAATTTTGGTCACTTTTAAAAGATTTCCACTCGCTATTGTTGCAGCAGTGGGGGGCGTTGTGGTCTCTTGCCTAATGGTGCATCTCGATTATACTAAATCAGGTGTTTTCGAGGGCTATACACGAATATTGATGGCATGCTATCTCGGTATGTTATTATTTATTTCGGTAGCCCTTTTTTCTCAACGAATGAAGCTGTCTTTGATTCGAAATGGTTTACTTCAAAGTGCAGCCATTGCCTTGGCCATCATTTATTTTTTGACGCTGCCCGTTCATCTTCATACATCAGTTTATATCTGTTTTGGGCTTTATACCATTGGTTTACTCTTGCTAGTTTCTTTTGCGCCATTTATGTTAGGTGGTGATGTAAATGGGTTTTGGCAGTTTAATAAGGAGATACTCTTGAGATTTCTTGTTGCGGTGCTATATTCTGCCGTTTTATATGCCGGTGTTTCCATTGGGTTACTAGCTATCGATAAACTGTTTAATGCTGGTATCGATAGCAAAATTTATCTTGATCTGTGGATTGTGATTACGGGTATTTTTAACACCTGGTTTTTTCTTGCCGGTTTACCAGAAAATTTGGATGAGTTAGAAGCTTCAACAACTTATCCAAAAGGCTTAAAGATCTTTACCCAATACGTTTTATTGCCATTGGTGTCATTGTATTTAGTCATTCTCTATTCCTATGAAATCAAGATATTTTTCACCTCTCATTGGCCTGAAGGCTGGGTTACCTATTTGGTACTTTGTTTCAGTGTTTCGGGGATATTGTCGCTCTTACTTATTTGGCCCATTCGAAATGAGGAGGGCCAGCATTGGATAAAGAACTTCACGCGCTTTTTTTATTTCGCCCTATTCCCATTAATTCTGTTGCTAGCTCTAGCGATTTATAAACGGATTTTACAATATGGGATCACCGAGTATAGGTACTTTATAATGCTGCTTGCCTTATGGTTAGTTTTTGTTGCGTCCTACTTTCTTATTTCCAAGGCAAAAAGCATTAAGCTCATCCCTATTTCTCTTTGTTTGATTGCCTTCCTTTCATCATTTGGGCCATGGGGAGCATTTAGCATCTCAAAACATAGCCAATTGAGGCACATGGAAAGCATTCTTGCCAAAAACAAAATGCTTGATCAAACCAATCATTACGTAGCGGGAAAAGAAATAAAATGGAAGGACCACTTTGAGCTCAGTTCAGTGGTGCAATATTTAGTTGAGATGCATGGATTTGAGGTCATGCAGCCTTATTTATATTCAAACCTAGATTCTCTTTTAAAGAAAGAGCTATCCCATTCTTCTGGATATTCCACCGAGTGTGCCGAAAAAATTCTCAAATTGATGGGGTTGAGGTATATTAATACATGGGATCGGATAGGTAAAAATGGAGAACTAATAAACTTTAAAGCTGCTAATTCTGAGGTGGTGAATATAGCGGGATATCATGAATACATCCCAAAGGTAAATCTCAATTACTATGGTTCTAAAGCAGATACCACGATCACTGCTGGCTATAAGCTTGGCAGAGATTCCATGCGTATTTCTTTCAATACGGTGAAGCCGGTTGTTTGTATGCTGTTTAACAAGAAGGGTGAGATTCTTTCCCTGAATCTACTGGGGCCAATAGACTCTCTTATAAAATCAGGATATGTGTTAAAAGAAACTATCCCTGCAGAAAAGATGACTTTTATTATTTCTAACGTTAGTGTCGAAATTAAGCTTCGCATTAGCAATCTTGTTGTTCAAAAACAGGAAAAACAAACCCATATTAAAAGTATGGATGCAAACGCTTTGGTTCGATGGAAATAGGGTTTGATTAGGGAATGATGGGGGGATAGATAAATTGGGTCCAGAACCTCTCCTTCCGAATATTGAGCCTGTCGAAATGGAGAAGGTTCTGGCAAGGATTTTTAGCTCATTTTGAGCTTTTTCTGAATATCTGTCACATATGATTTGAACTTTTTATCGGTCTCGATTAGATCTTCGACTGTTTGGCAGGCATAGATTACCGTCGAGTGATCTCGTCCACCGAAGAAAACACCGATTGATTTTAAGGAAGTTTTGGTGTGACTTTTGGCCAGATACATGGAGATTTGACGGGCCTGCACAATCTCGCGCTTACGTGTTTTGGATTTAACCATTTCTATGGGCACCTCAAAATATTCGCAAACTAGTTTTTGAATATATTCGATCGAGATTTCTTTTGAAGAGTTTTTGATAAAATTCTTCAACATCGATTTAGCTAAATGGAGGTCAATGTCTTTTTTATTGAGTGTTGATTGTGCAAGTAGGGAAACCATTGCCCCCTCTAGTTCGCGTACATTGTTGTCAATATTGTGTGCTACATATTCAATTACATCTCCTGAAAGATCGATCCCATCCGAATATATTTTCTTTTTGAGGATAGCCATTCTGGTTTCCAGATCAGGAACTTGTAGATCTGCAGATAGGCCCCATTTAAAGCGACTGAGTAAGCGTTCTTCTAAGCCTGTAAGATCTTTGGGCGGCTTATCGCAAGTGATGATCAATTGCTTGCCTGATTGGTGTAGATGATTGAAAATGTGAAAGAAGATATCCTGTGTTTTTTCTTTACCAGCGAAATTATGTACGTCATCCATAATCAGGACATCCATCGCTTGATAAAAGTTGACAAAGTCGTTGATATTATTGTTTTTAAGTGCATCTACAAACTGTTGTGTAAATTTTTCGCAGGACACATACAGCACAAGCTTGTCATTTTGAAGACGCTTGATTTCGTTACCGATAGCCTGAGCCAAGTGTGTTTTTCCTAGTCCAACGGCGCCATAAATCATCAAGGGATTGAAAGATGTACCTCCCGGTTTGTTAGAAACAGCATATCCAGCTGCACGAGCCAAACGATTGCAATCACCTTCAATGTAATTCTCGAATGTGTAATTTTGATTCAGCTGAGGGTCTACTTGAAGCTTCTTTAACCCAGGAATGACGAATGGGTTTTTAATGTCCTTATTTAGATTGATGGGCATGGGTATCGATTGATTCTTACCCTCTGCTCCATTGCCATTGGATGGCATATTGGTGGTGTATGGTTTGTTGTTAGAAGATTTTTCAACAACGATGTTATATTCTAATCGACCATCTTCCCCCAACTGTTTTTTTACTGTCTTTCGTAAAAGGCTTACATAGTGTTCTTCAAGCCACTCGTAGAAGAACAAACTAGGCACCTGTATGGTGAGTATGTTACCCTCTAAGCGCAAGGCTTTTATTGGATCGAACCAAGTCTTAAAGCTTTGTGTGGGTATATTGTCTTTTATGATTTGGAGACAGTTATTCCATACATTGGTGCAAGTTTTTTCCATATATCTACTACTAATAATGCTAATAAATTGATTTACAACAAGTGGGATTTTTATTGCAGATACCCATTTGGGAGTATCGAATATTCGAAAAAAAATCTACTTATGAAACTAAATCACTGAATTAAATTTTAATCGATTGCATATCAAAACAATACAATTATTATAGAGCCTGTTTAAAAATGAAAAAGGAATAATATTATAGGCCTGAAAAGCGATTGGAAATAGTCTTTTTTGTTGTGACGAAACTTCAAAAAAATGTATCCAACCGATTTATCAGAATCCCAGTGGCAATTTATTAAAA
>CAIOLR010000248.1 GCA_903859135.1 uncultured bacterium
CGTGGCCTTCTACAATGTGTGTGTATTGAGTTAAAAGATCGTGGGATTCCTTTAATAGACCTTCTAGCCGCTTAATCCTACCAAAACTGGTTATCTGCTGGCGGTAAAAATATCCCGCTATATATTCACAAACCTCATGCAAAGTATGGTTATGTAATCGGTCTAAAAATAAACGCATAATTTCATACCCATGTATACCAGCGCGTATATTGTTTATTGACTTAGGTAGCTTACCGTATCTATTCAATTTGATTTTGTTAATGTCCGGCATAGATCACCTTTAAAATTAAGATTGTTTTACCAACCGCCAGTAACAGGTCGTATTTTCTTGGGCTTCAGGATTTCCTTTGCCCGTTTTAAAGCTGATTCTGGATGCGCACGAGCTATGTGAAGCAGGTTCTTCAACTGCAAAATGAGCGGATATATTTCCCTGGAGACTATTGCGATGGCAGAGTTTAAATCGTCAATATGCCTACGCACGAAAGCTGCACAATTTATTAGTTTATTGTGGAGCATATCCAAATCATCTAATGATGCATATTTGTCTAGATCATTTACGAAATTAGCAATTACGTGAGTACGTGGCACAAATCCGTTCTCATCTTCAATATGCTCCGAAGCCGGATCTTTTACTTCTGTCTCCTCTTCGCCTTCAGCTTTCTTTTTCTTTTTATTTGACTTTTTAGGCCGTGTTAGTTCATCAATCCTACGAATTCCAGCAGCAATTACTTTGCTTAAAGAGACTTCGACTTCAATCAAAACAAGTTGGTATTTATCCATTGTTATGCCCCCATGTTGCTATGTATTTTCCGTTAAGGGTAAGTATTGTTATATGCCTTTTGTTGCTCGCCAATTTGATACGGTACAAACGCGGCTTTGTGTAGAAATGGAACATTGCAGTGAAAGCTTCAAAGCAACGCTCCATTTCAATGCCACTCAATACTGTGCGGGATCTGGTCTAGGTGCATACTTCTTGGCAAACTCAGCAATATCATCTTCTATGGTGGCATTGTCTGGTTTGGCGCTAATAAACTGTGCTGCAAATGCTAAGTAGTTAATAGAATCTATGTAGTTATCTTGCAGATCCCTAGCGTTTTGCAACCGACCTAATTTTACAGCTACCTCAATCATAGCCACTTCATAAGGCGTTACAGTGCGGTTTAGCATGACGCTGGCAATAGAACAGACGCGATCAAAGCACTCTTCGACCGGGCCGTACTGGTCGCCCCTTTCCCTCAAAGTCATTACGGCTGAACTTAGGATTTCCGTGTGAGTTGTCATAGCTTTGTTTATCTCCGTGTATTTGAATTTTACCAATTTTGTCTGTGTTTACGCCGATATCACCCTTATCAATCCAGATAATTTCACCTTTTTCAGATAAAGAATCACCCTTATAGAGTTGATTAACCGCGATGAATGTTAATTTGTTTAATTCTTCGCATAGCTCTCTAACTGAATTGGCTGAATGTTCTATCGTGACTTGGTGAACCAGTGATCCTTGGGAAGATGGCATATCCAATGTAAGTACAAATTTCATCCATCTCTCCTAACTACTGTTCCATCCATCTTACGTTTCCATTTTGAGTTTTTGCTTCCGGGCATTGTACCCTTCGGTCTTGTTGCTCCTATATGCTTTTGGTGTACTCGTTTCACTTTTGCGATGAGCGGCATGTCAACTTTTGCAGTATGCTGTCTATGGCAACTACGATGAGCAACAAACCAATTGCTATCGTTATCCTTGCCGCCTGCCTCCAGGGGTATCTCATGGCTTACATCCCAATCTTGCCCTGGCGTAACCTTCATGCTGCACATATGGCAAACACCATTATGCCTCAAGAAAATATCGGCCCGCATCTTTGCGGTTATACGAACACGTTTCATTATTGAACCGTCTCGCCATCATCCATTTCTTCAATTTTATCTATAGCATCCACAAAAAGGTCGATATACCATGCAATACTTTCCTCCAAGTCTACGGCGGTATCAACTAACACATTGGCGGAAACTACCGAGGTTGCAAATAAAACAACCGCTACAGATTTGCCTTCTATGAGTTTGTGCATTTCCGTTAACAGAGCTACAGTTTCTTTTGCGGCACGAGTAGCCTCTACAACAATCGGGTTTTCTTCTATTTCCATTGGCGTAAATCCTGTTGTTCTATGGCGTAGGTTTCCCCATGGCCTAAGTTTGTTAATTTGCTTTCATCGTAGAGTTCAGATGCCAGAGCGTATCCCGGAAACGTAACTTGGTTTCCGTCTACAATAGCTAAGACAAA
>CAIOLR010000249.1 GCA_903859135.1 uncultured bacterium
AGAGAGGCTGCCGCTGCTAAAGAGATCCAATCAGCCCAGAGCAAAGCTAATGAACTGGTTAAAAAGCTACGCGCAGGCCAAGACTTTACTCATACCGCAATGACTGAGTCAGGAGATGACAACGCACTTAAAGGTGGTGATCTTGGGTGGCGATCACTGAGTGATATACCCTCCCTATTTTCTGATATAGTGGTTAAAATGCATACCAATGAAGTTGCAGACCCTATTCGTAGCCCTAGCGGGTTTCATATTATTAAAATGCTCGAGCTTAAAGGTCTTGATAGCCATACCATTACCAACACCAAAGTGCGTCATATTTTAATAAAAACAAATGATTTAATCGATGATGAAGAGGCGAAAAAACGTTTGTTGGCTTTAAAAGCTCGTATCATGGATGGCGATGATTTTGCTGCTTTAGCAAGAGCACATTCAGACGATAAAGGCTCTGCATTAAAAGGCGGTTCACTTGACTGGGTTGGCCCCCAAGATCTGGTTAAGCCATTTGAAGACGCCATGGAAAAATTAGAAATCAACGAACTCAGTGAACCCATACAAACACAGTTTGGCTGGCATTTAATTCAGGTGCTCGATAGAAAAACCAAGGATAATAGTGCCGAGCACAAAAAAGATGTTGTAAGGGAAGCAATTCGTAAAAGAAAAATTGAAGAAGAAACCGAACTCTGGATGCGTCGATTACGTGATGAAGCTTATGTAGAAATTTTGGAATAACCATACAACCATATCCAATAATTCATATTGCTGACGGGAATTTTTATAATATAATGACTGACTATTTAAGCAATCAATCAGCTCTAAACAAGCGTATAAAGCTAATTATAGAGAACGAGAACATTGATAATCACCGTTCTGTTATCAATAATATTGCTGATCAACTCGCAATTGATACGTTAACAGTCGCAGCCGCACTCCTACATTTATCACAAAACATTGAAGACACATTAACGCCTTCATCATTAAAAAACCAAACTATTGAGCCACAAGCATTAACACATCACCGCACTTTAAACATTAAAATGGTGCGTTATCGTTTGGATGTTGGCAGTCAGCATCTTATCACCTTGGAACAACTAAAAAGAACATTGGTTGAGGAGTCAGGTGTCGATAAAAACAATATTAATAATATTAAAATCCAAAGCTTGTATACGTTGATAGAACTTCCCGACGAAATGCCTGCTGATATATTTCAGCATTTAAAATCTGTTGAAATTAATCAAAGAAAACTCGATATAAAACGAGTAAAAACACGGAACAATAAGAGACGTGGAAATAATCACTTACGCCGAACTCGTAAACCCGATTATAATCCCCTAAGTAATCAAGTAACTTGTAATAAAATAGCAGACTGATCGCGGCCAGATTTCTTATATGACAGATATAACTGCATCAAAAGCTATGCTTGGCTGGCGTGAATGGGTAAGTTTACCAGACCTTAATATTAACCAGATTAAAGCTAAAATTGACACAGGCGCCAGATCATCTGCATTACATGCTTATACTATCGAGCCCTATCGAAAAGGGGGGCAACGATGGATCATGTTCGCAATACATCCAATACAAAAAGTTTCAGACATCTCTATTGAATGTCACTCGCCAATTAAAGATAGGCG
>CAIOLR010000250.1 GCA_903859135.1 uncultured bacterium
GTCATCTGGTTTTTTAAAAATATCCCAAAAGAATGCTATAAAAACTGGGAATATAACGATAAGTGAAACCAAAATTGTCCAAAAAAGAGGATCGGAAAGTAAAATCCAACCTAAAATGATAAGCGATGTTAAAGCTAAAGGGACTAAACTTCGGCGGATATTGTCAAATATTTTCCAGCGCGAAAGAGCAGATAGTGTGTTTTTTTCAAAAAATCGATTTTTACTTCTGACGTAAGGTAAAAACCAAAGAAATATTTGCCAGTCTCCCCTGACCCAACGGGCACGACGTTTCATATCCGAATAGTACGTCATGGGGTACTTTTCAAATACTTCGACATTATTTAGCAGTCCAGATCTGACATAACAACCTTCTAGCAAATCATGACTAAGAATATAATTTTCAGGAAATTTTTCACTTAACGTTTGTTCAAAAACAGCCACATCATAAATACCTTTTCCAATAAAGGACCCTTCTTTAAATAAATCTTGGTAGACATCCGATGTTGTACGTGTATAGGGGTCCACACCTGGCTCGTTGCCATGCATTCGACTATAGAATGAGCTGTTTGATTCAGGTAAGCTCACTGTGACTCTTGGCTGCAGAATGCCATATCCTTGAATAACACGCTGTTCTTTTTCGCTATATACTGCGTGATTTAATGGATGAGCCATAGTGGCAATCATTTTACATGCTGCACCACGTGGCAATTGGGTGTCTGAATCAAGTGTAATGACGTACTTTAAACCTTTTAAAACCGAAATATCTCCTATTGTACTGGAGAAAGTTTTTTTTGAGTTCTCGCCCAATTTTAGAAGGTTATTCAAATCACCTAATTTTCCACGCTTCCTTTCATAGCCAATCCACTTCCCCTCAGCGTGATTCCATGAGCGCGAACGATGAAGAAGAAAGAAGATGTCCTGACCATTTTTTTCATACTTTTTTTTCAACTCGTGAATACCTTTTTGTAAAAGTTCTAAAAGAGTGTCGTCTTCGGGAAGCTTTTCTTCAGTCGAGTCGTTAAAGTCTGTCAAAAGAGCAAAGTATAAGTTATTGGTATTATTTGCTAAAAAGCGTACCTCTATATCTGTGATTAAATGCTTAATAGTTTTAGAATCAGTAAGCATAGTCGGAACTACGACAAGTGTACGGTAAGCATCTGGGATCTTCTTTGAAAAATCCATGCTTGGTAATTGGCTTGGCTTGACTAATAACGTTGAGAAAAAATTAAACAGGTCTACCGCCAATTGGCTCAGGCACAGTGTTAATAGAATACTTATTAATGAGACCCAAAAAACACTGAGTCCATCTTCAAGCCTATTTGTTAGTATAAAGGCACTGGATCCCCCTGTTATTAAAAAAATAGAACCTAAATAAATAAAAAGGCGGTTTTTGTACACCTGTTTCTTAATTAGTCCGTATAATGAGTTGTGAACATTTGTTGCCTTTTCAAGGTCAGATATCCCGCTATCTACCAGATAGTAACCCACGTGCGATTTTCGACTGTCTAATTTTTTTTCTTCCGAACTTTCATTAGCTAATTTGAGAACGATTTCAGCTACTTCATTTTCTGTCCTTTTTGATCTTTTTGAAATGTGCTCAATCGTGTGACGATAGTTGTCTCGTGTAGCAAAATCCATTTTAGAATAAACCCCAGAAGGATCTCTGCGAAGTGTTTGCTCAACAAGACTATGCTCCTCAACAAAGTTTCGCCAGTTAATTGAATTAAGTAAGCGAAGGCTCCCAATACTATTGCTTACTGATACTTGATTGACAGCTTGTATCTGTATATCATTTTCTATTAAATCACTGCTTCTGCTCCCATTTTCGTTTAGAATGTCTTCCATCCAGGTTAATGGTAAAGCCAAAGCAAATCCTTTTCCAAGCAATTGACGATGCATTTCCGAAACAAAGGCACTTGTCATAGGAGGACCTGCTTTGGTCATCTCTCCGATTAAAAGTATCAAGTTTTTAGGGTCATGGGCCGAAACATGTAGCAGTTTTTCTATCCAGTAATTAGCGATGTTTTTTTCGATTCTATCGGTAGCAATGAATATCGATATACGCCGGATATTTTCAATTAAACTAAGTCGAATTATGGTTGGGATTGCCCATAATTCGCCCAGTTGAAGAGGCGAAACAGACTGGTATGACTTTATAAATGAGCTCAGTTGTTCCAGGTCTAATTGCCCATCGCTGTGGGATATAAACTCTAGAGCTATACTGTGAACACGTATCAGCCCAAGTGATTTGTTATCTAGTAATTGGGGTAACCCCTTTTTGTATCTTTTGGGCAAGTGTTTTGTTATCGTCCGAATATGTTCTTCTATCAAGTAAAAATTATCGATCAGCCATTCTCCAGCAGGAGATATAGTGATATCATTTCTGATAGCTTCCATAAGAATTTTTCGCACTTCATTCAGCGTCTTCTCGTTATCTGACAACCTACTAAGTAATGATTCTTTATTTTGCCTTTCACTTATATGATGAGTCTTTGCTAAATTTTTCCCGTACTCATTCATTTGCTCAAAGCTAAATAAGTCAGCCCTGAGCGGTTTTTCTTTTTTATATATATTTTGATAATTACTTAATTGAAACGGATTCGTCATGGTTCTTAGCGCCTGCTTATATTTCATTTAACAACAATAATTTTACGAAAGCCAATTTAGTCATATATCCTTTCGAATCAATAAAAAGATCAAAGCTTATCCACAGTATGCTATCATTATCAAATCATTAGTTTATCAAAATGTATAATGGGCATTTTTATAAACCAAAGTAAGAACGGCCTTTGCATTGATGCGAATAAGTAAAAAAATAGAATTACATTTGCGATTATTTTACATAATTCTTATTCAATTATGAAACTTTACTTATTAATTGCCTCATACTGCTTGATCAGTATACTGTTCGGATGCAAAAAATCCACATTAGACAATAAGACTACTACGATCATCCCCGAGTATGCAAAGAAGCAACTCACCGTTATTATGATTTCTGTAGATGGATTTCGCCCAGACTACTTAGAGCTACCCCAAGCAAGCGATCTGAAAAAGCTCTCTGAAAAAGGTGTTAAAGCGGACTACATGCTCCCGTCTTTCCCTTCAAGCACCTTCGCCAACCATTATACCTTGGCGACAGGCCTTTACCCAGAGAATCACGGCATTATCGACCAGCGGTTCTATGATAGAACGTATGGCGAATTTAATGTAAAAAAAGGGGCTTCAAAACAGAGCAAGTGGTTTTTGGGAAAACCGCTATGGACATTGGCTGCGGAAAATAAAACGCCGTTCCTTTCCTCTTGGTGGTTTGGCTCGGAGGCTAACGGACCATCAAGCGAAGTAATTCCTTATGATAATGATAAGGATAAGAAGGAGGGAGATCCAGGCGCATTCAAAGAACGTATAGACAAAATAATTACTGATCTCAACAATCCAATTGTTGAGACTCGCCCCAATTTCATCGCTTTCTACATATCGAATGTAGATGTGGCCGCGCATCAAAATGGACCTAATGCTTCTCAAACCATAGCTGCTATTCAAAAGACCAACGATGCTGTCAAAAAACTCGTTGATGAGGTTTCCAAACTAAACCTTCCCAATGTAAATTACGTCTTCGTGTCGGACCATGGAATGGTTGAGGCAAACACGAGCAATCCAATCCAATACCCCGCGATTGATGAGAAAAAGTTTATTGTGACTACCGATGAGACCATGATCCAGCTTTATGCAAAGGATGTTAAAGACATCCAAACTACATATGAAGCGCTTGTGAAAACTAAAGATGCATCACGTTACGACGTTGTTCTTAAAAAAGACAATACCTTGTTTGCCACTGGAAGCAAAGATCCTCACAACCGAATTGGTGATATCTTGCTCATCGCCAAATCACCTTATCAGTTTCAGTTTCAGGATGACAAAAATTCAACAACTGGAACTATTAAGTACAAAGCACTCAAAAAAGGATGCCACGGATATGACCCTAAAAACAACCCAGCTATGAATGCTACTTTCTTTGCCTGGGGATCAGCCTTTAATAAGACAACAATCCCTTCGTTTAAAAACGTAGACGTATACCCACTCGTTGCTCACACATTAGGTCTCAAGTATACCCACCCAATTGATGGAAATAAAAACACGCTCGTGAATGCAAAGGTGTTAAAAAACATTAAGTAGGTCATTTTTTTAGCTGTAGAGCTCAATGGAGCTCTACAGCTAAAAAAGTTTTGGCTTCACTATTCGGTGCAATGTTTTCTGTTGATCGGCAATCGTTAAAGCCAGTCAAATTAAAATTATACACAAATTTGGCCAGAAAGTCTTAACTTTGTACCTATTTTGGGCTTTTTTTTTGGAAAATTCCAGGATCGACAAAGCGATAAAAATGAGTAAAAAGGGAAGAATTCTGGTAGCCATGAGTGGTGGAGTTGATAGTTCGGTAGCAGCAGTCATGTTGCACGAGCAGGGCTATGAGGTAATCGGCCTAACGATGAAAACATGGGACTATGCTTCCTCTGGAGGCTCATCCAAGGAAACAGGTTGCTGTAGCTTAGACAGTATCAATGATGCGCGAGCACTAGCTGTTGGTTATGGTTTTCCTCATTATATTTTAGACATCCGAGAGGAGTTTGGCAATTTTGTCATCGATGATTTCGTAGATGAATATCTCGCAGGCAGAACACCCAATCCATGCGTTTTGTGCAATACCCACATCAAATGGGAGGCCCTTCTAAAACGTGCAAATAAATTAGACTGTGAGTTTATTGCCACAGGGCATTATGCCAATATCCGCCTGCAGGATAACGGTCGCCATGTAATTTCGAAAGGAAAGGATGAAAATAAAGATCAATCCTATGTACTTTGGGGCGTTTCGCAACAAAATTTAGCCCGGACAAAATTCCCATTGGGCAGTTTTGCCAAAACAGAAATACGCCAAATGGCAAAAGATATGGGCCAACTTGACCTAGCGAACAAATCGGAGAGCTACGAAATATGTTTTGTTCCCAATAATGATTATCGCTCTTTCCTACGCCATCAAGTAGATGATCTGGATGAGCGCATCGGCCAGGGCAATTTTATATTAAGCAATGGCACCGTGGTTGGCAAACACCAAGGGTACCCTTTTTATACCATTGGACAACGCAAAGGACTGGGCATTGCATTAGGTAGACCCATGTTTGTTACCCGCATTTTGCCAGAAAGCAATACCGTCATGCTTGGCACAGAAGAGGAATTGGAGAAAACCTCTGCACTTGTACACAAGCTTAATCTGGTGAAATACGAAACTATTTTTGAGCCATTAGAAGCGGTTACCAAAATCCGCTATAAAGATGCGGGCACACTCAGTACACTGCAGCAAGAAGGAGATAGCATGAAAATAGACTTTCATCATACCGTCTCGGGTATTGCACCAGGGCAATCTGCCGTATTTTACGAGGGAAATGATCTGCTAGGTGGTGGATTTTTAATGTAGGGATAAAAACTTTCTGCCTTCTTTCACCATAAAGGGAAGAAGATTTTCCTCCCTTACATAAATATACATTTTGGTTTACCTGTAATAATTGCTTTATTTGCACAAAACATAAATTACCCTCAATGACAAAAAATTTACTTATTGTTGAGTCTCCTGCCAAAGCAAAGACAATAGAAGGCTATCTTGGAAAAGATTTTTTAGTTAAGTCTAGTTATGGACATATCCGTGATCTGATAAAAACAGATAATGCCATCGATGTAAAAAATGACTTTAAGCAGCAGTATGAAGTCCCAGCCGACAAAATGGCGATTGTCAATGAGTTAAAAAAACTCGCTAAAACGGCCGAAACCGTATGGCTCGCATCCGATGAGGATCGTGAAGGAGAAGCCATCTCTTGGCATCTTTTTGAGACGCTGGATCTAAAAGAAGATCAAACGAAACGCATCGTCTTTCATGAAATTACGAAAAAAGCCATTCTAAAAGCGATTGAATCCCCCAGAAAAATCAACTATAATCTAGTCAACGCACAGCAGGCACGTCGGGTTTTGGATCGATTAGTTGGTTTTGAACTTTCGCCGGTGCTGTGGAAAAAAGTCAAGCCCTCGTTATCTGCAGGACGTGTACAATCGGTTGCCGTACGCTTAATTGTTGATCGAGAACGAAAAGTTAATAAGTTTACATCTAAAGCCGCATTCAAAGTAGTCGCCATTTTTTCGACCGATAAGAAAAAGGAAATTTTCAGAGCAGACCTAAATGCACGATTTGATACATCAGCCGAGGCTGAAGAATTTTTGAAAGCAGGGATGGACGCGCTCTATACGATCAAAAATTTAGATACCCGCCCGGCAAAACGAAGTCCAGCAGCTCCATTTACCACATCCACCTTGCAACAAGAAGCGAGTAGAAAGCTAGGATTCTCAGTAGCGCGAACCATGTCGGTCGCACAAAAGCTATATGAATATGGGAAGATCAGCTACATGCGTACCGATTCCGTGAATTTATCAGACACTGCTCTAGATGCGGCAGCTACGGAAATTAAATCGGCATACGGTGAAAAATATCATCAACTGCGAAAATATAAAACAAAGTCTGCAGGTGCACAGGAAGCCCATGAAGCCATTCGCCCAACTTCCTTTGATCAACACACCACCGAGGGTGATCCTTCCGAAAAGCGTCTATATGAATTGATCTGGAAACGAGCAATTGCATCACAAATGAGTGAAGCTTTATTCGAGAAAACAACCGCCAAAATCAATATATCTACCCGCAAAGAAGAGTTTGTAGCAAATGGGGAAGTGATGAAGTTTGATGGTTTCCTCAAAGTGTACATGGAATCAACCGATGAGGATGAACAAGAATCCAACCTAGAGGAAGAGAATGATCAATCCATCTTACCACCACTGCACAAAGACCAACAACTCAATTTGCATGAAATCAATGCAACGCAACGATTCTCTCGTCCGTCGCCACGTTATACGGAAGCCAGCTTAGTAAAAAAGCTGGAAGAGCTGGGCATCGGTCGGCCATCTACCTACGCACCGACTATTTCTACCGTGCAAAATCGTGGTTACGTCGTAAAAGAAGATCGGGATGGTAAGCCCAGAAACTTTCAAACACTTCAATTGAAAGATGGCAAAATTGAATCAGAAACAAAAACTGAGATTACGGGAGCCGAAAAATCTAAATTATTTCCAACAGATATAGGTGCCGTCGTAAATGATTTTTTGGTTGAACATTTCAAAGATATCGTGGATTTCAACTTCACGGCTTCGGTTGAAAAAGAGTTTGACGAAATTGCTCAAGGACTGAAAAATTGGACACAGATGCTCAAAGCATTTTATGGTCCATTTCATGAAGAGGTAGAAAAAACACTTCTAACGGCTAACCGAGCAAGTGGCGAACGCTTACTCGGCATAGATCCAGTTACTGGGAAAAAAGTATCTGTCCGTCTTGGACGTTATGGTCCTTTTGTTCAACTTGGCGAAACAGTAGAAAAAGATAGTGAAGAAAAGCCCCGTTACGCAAGTCTACGAACAGGACAAATGCTCGAAACCATTTTATTAGAAGATGCATTGGAATTATTTAAACTTCCTAAAAAAGTTGGACTATTTGAAAATCAGGATATGACGATTGCTATTGGAAAATTTGGCCCATACGTTCGTCACAATGGTGCTTTTTACTCTTTGCCCAAAGGACTTGATCCACATGATGTAACGGAGGAGCAAGCAGTTCTGATCATTGAAGAAAAACGAAAAAAAGACATTGAAAAGCTAATTAAGACTTTTGACGAAAATCCAGAAGCAAAAATTGAAGAAGGACGTTGGGGGCCTTATATTAAATTTGGGAAATTGAATCTAAAAATACCCAAAGACAAAGATCCCCACCATGTCACCTATGAAGAAGTGCTCGAATTAGCAACCAAAGCCGAAAAAGAACCCGCAAGTGCTGGTAAAAAAAGGGTTATCAATGCCAAAAAAGTTGTTAAAAAAAAGTAAAACTATTGGGACCATCGAATACACCAAATAAATGAAGAAAGATCTTCCCGAAAATATCGTTAAAAATGTGGCTGTAGCTGTTGTTCTCGAAAATGAAACTCCAGAGGAAAGGAGCTGGAGTGTGTATCTGATCAACTTAAAACATGAAGCTATACATACCGTACTGGTCAGTTCGAAAGGATATGGTACCAAAGATGGGGAAGAGGTGAAAACCTCGATTTTACGTCATTCGATAGGTGATGTAGAAGCCCAAGATTATGCCTTAATTGAGGTCATTGACGAACAGGTTTTTGGTCTGACAAATGAGTATTGGCTCAGCTACTACATGGATGGCCAGATATACGACAGAAAGTTCATTTTCCTTCCAGAAAGCATCATTGATGCCAATATGATACGTGTCCCTGTTCTAAACAAAGCGGGGGTGATGATCAGCTGATTTTAAAATACTTTACCGTAGATTCGAAGCAAAAGAACCTTTATTTCAATGTGAAGATGCTCGAACCTAATTTCTTAAAAAATAAGACAACATTCCTTCGTGCTGCAGGAGCTGTATTATCAATCATCCTAACAGGTTCCATCATCTTTTGGTTTCTTTTCACCAAAAAACATAAAGAAATCAATCCAGCCTATAGCAAATATGTTGAAGCCTATACTTCTGGCGTAATTTCTAAACGGGGTACCATTCGCATCCAACTAGCAAGTGGAATAACAACACTACACCACACCAATGATCCCGAAGAAAGAGAGCTGTTTGGTTTTAAGCCCTCGATAAAAGGAAAAGCCTATTGGATAGATGCCCGAACGATCGAGTTCAGACCAGATGAGCACCTGACTCCTGGTAAATTATATGAGGTAAGCTTTAAATTGAGCAAACTCATTCAAGTTCCCTCCGAATTCGAGACCTTTGAATTTCAATTTCAAGTAGTCAAGCCATCTTTAAAATTTGAGCAAGATGGTGTAAAATCATTTAATAGCTCGTCGGTCCTCAAAAAGGAATCAAGTATCACATTATTAACAATTTACATTAAAATATGTGTATAA
>CAIOLR010000251.1 GCA_903859135.1 uncultured bacterium
ACGAAGAACTACTGCTTTTTCTAAGAAAACGACCAATCACTGGTGTCCTGTTAAGTTGGTTATGGCATCCAGAAATTTAAAGGCATCATACATTTAAAAACACAACCATGATTTGAGTCAGAACAATATATTACACTACCAGACGGGGGCAGGCATCGTGGCCGACTCGGACCCGCAGTCGGAGTTAAATGAAGTGAATAATAAAATGATGGCTTTGAGAAAAGCGCTAGAAATGGCGGAGGAACTCTAATATGAATATTTTAGTAATTGACAATTACGACTCGTTCACATTTAATTTGGTCCACCTGTTAAATGAAACGGGGCATGAAGCCACAGTTTGGCGGAATGATCAATTTAGTTTGACGGATGTGGATGCATTCGATAAAATAGTGCTTTCACCTGGACCAGGAATTCCATCGGAGGCTGGTTTGTTGTTGGATGTGATCAGAAACTATGCACCTACAAAAAATATTCTGGGCGTTTGCTTAGGGATGCAAGCCATTGCCGAAGTGTTTGGTGGTGAGTTATATAATCTATCGTACCCTGTTCATGGTCGAGCCACACAGATTCATATTTTGGATCAAGATGAGCTTCTATTTTTAAACTGCCCGGCTGAGTTTAAGATTGGACGATACCATTCATGGGCTGTATCCGCAGAAAAAATGCCCGCAGATTTGAAAATAACAGCTGTGGATGCTGATGGAGTGATCATGGCATTAAGGCATCGAACGTTGGATGTGTGTGGAGTACAATTTCATCCAGAGTCGGTGCTCACAGAATATGGGAGGCAGATGATTGAAAATTGGTGTGCAATCCCAGTTTCAGAATAAGGAGGAATAGCATATGAACATCTTAGATAAAATAGTAGCCAGAAAACGAGAAGAAATTGCTTTATCAAAAAGTAAAATTTCGGTATCTCAATTGGAAACAAGTGATTCTTTTACACGAGCTTGTTATTCGCTGCGCGACTTTATACTCGATCCAAATCGGACAGGCATCATCGCCGAGTTTAAACGCCAATCGCCATCACAAGGAATTATAAATAACTGGTCGGGTGTTGTAGAAGTGACTACGGGCTATGCCAATGTAGGGGCTTCGGCACTTTCTGTGCTGACTGATTCGCACTTTTTCGGAGGGACTAATTGGGATTTGGTCGAAGCAAGACGAGCGAATATCATCCCCATTTTACGTAAAGATTTTATGTTGGATGAATATCAAATCATCGAAGCAAAAGCGATTGGTGCCGATATTATTTTGCTGATTGCTTCCATACTCCATCCACAAGAAATTCAAAAATTGGCCAAACTGGCAAAAAGTCTTCAGCTGAATGTATTGCTAGAGGTACATAATCAAGCTGAACTTGAAAGATGTATTTGCGACGATTTAGATGCTGTTGGTGTGAACAACCGAAATTTGGATGATTTTTCTGTTTCGGTGCAGCATTCGTATGATTTAGTGGATCAGATACCCAATCAATTTTTAAAAATATCTGAAAGTGGAATTAGTAATCCTGAAATCATCCAAGCACTTAAAAAGGCGGGTTTCGACGGTTTTCTGATGGGCGAATGTTTCATGAAAACACCAAATCCCGCATTGGCCATGCAGGACTTGGTGGGTGGTTTGTGAGGACACCTTTTTAGGGTTCTATCGTGGGTGTAACCACACTTTTGCTTCTTTGAGGGTTGATATAATTATTACCCTCATCATCCTTTTCATATTTGAGCGAGTGTGATAACCTAATAGAAGTTAAGTCATTTCCCCGACACTCAAGTTTAAGATCTGGGGATGCACCGGTTAAATCTATTGATGTTAAACGAGCTCCGCTTAAATCAACCTCATTTAGTTTTGAGCAACTTTTCAAGTTTAGAGCCCCAGAATAAGGCCTTTTTCCAAAAGCGTGTAAATGTGCGTCATTTATCCGAAAAATTATTAATTTTTTGTTGTATTTAGCATCTATCTCGAACTCAATACCCACACGTTGATCATCAATCCAGCTAGCTGGATTATCATAGCTGTAAGAATGGGTTTGTCTTGAAAAGTTTACCAGTACACGATCAAACATTTCCGCATTGGTCTTCCCTGGAGCTCCTGAAGGTTGTTCAAAAAAATTGACTACCTGTTCTAGGTCATGTTTATTATACTTTGGATAAATTGTAAAATTATTGAGTTCCGCTGTTGTTTCATTTGCTGTGATAACGATATTCCCTGTTATCGTTTCATGTTTGGGATTTGGTACTACCACAGTCAATTTTGATAATTCCATAGAAGTGATTTTGGCTGGTATGCCACAAACCGTTACTGATGGATCATAGAAGTCTTCCCCTGTGATCTCAATCATAGATGAACTGAAAGTGTATCCAGTCGTTTTGGCAGATGTAATAGCAACAGGATGCATTATTACAAATTCAAAATCAGTTGGCGGGCTTTTTCTTAAATGTGTTTGTACCGTTATTTTACCTGTTTTGGCATTATCAGGTACTAATACAGTTAAAGCTGTAGATGTGGCATGTGTTATAGTTGCTTCGATACCTCCTATTGTTACCTTATTTTCATTCGTATTACTACTGAAGTTTGTTCCTTCAATTATAATAGTATGGATGTGTGGTTTTTTTGCATTACAGATCGAGGACTGACATCCGTAATAATAGGGTCGCCTTTTTTAGTAATGGTAAAGATAGAAGGTGACATAGCTACATCAGGTTTTCCTTTCACGCTTATGCTTAAGGTAGCTGAATTACCGCCGGAACCAGGTGGTAAATAAACGTCCGCTTTTAGTGAGGTAGGCGAAGCATGAGTAGTATGTATTACAATAGGCCCTATTCCAGGTAGAGTTATTCCAGTGCTTATAATATTATCTGCAGCGGTGTTGCTGAAGTTTGTTCCCGTGATTGTAATCGTGTGGGTTATTCCTTCAATACCATAGGTTGGGCTAAAACCTGTGATGGTAAGCCTGTTGGAGGAACCAGTTGATTGCTGATGGGTGAGAGGAGCATGCTCCTTCTTTTTACAAGCAGTCATGGTACATATTAGCACAATAACTAAGGCTATGCCATAGTGCACATACCTGATAAGGTTGCGATTTTTAGTGATTGACATTTTCAT
>CAIOLR010000252.1 GCA_903859135.1 uncultured bacterium
CGATTTTGTCTTTGTTAGCATGATGAAAAATACCAGTTTTTGTTATAAATACATCCATTTATTGCATAATTTTATACACATATTTTAATGTAAATTGTTAATAATGTGATACTTGATTCCTTTTTGAGGACCGACTATTTAGTCGCCGAACAATATCCAGCCGTTAATATCATCACGAATTCTTTTCATTTAAAGGATTATGCTTTGTTTGTTGATTTGATCGACCTGGTGATTTTTGTTGGGAATCGGAAGATTTTTCCTGTACGCTCTGGCTTTAGTAAATGGCAGGTAGCCAAGAAAGAGATTAGCTTGATGTATAATACATTCAACGTACAGACTTTCGGTTTGTGGGAAATGGGTAATCAGGTATTTAAAACAGAAAAGGATGGTTTTTATGGTTTTAGTTTTGAACAGCCTTTTGTTTTCATTTCTGAAGAGATAGGTTAGTAGCTGTACTTCCCCTTCCAAAGTGTTTTTAAACGTTCACTTAATTTTTCTTCAGCGGCATTTTGGCCTGGTTTATATAGGGTGGTCCCACTCAGTTGCTCTGGAAAATATTCCTGTTCTGAAAAATTGTTTTGATACGCATGGGCGTATTGATATTCTTTGCCATAGCCGATGTTTTTCATCAGTTTAGTTGGCGCGTTCCGAAGGTGTAGCGGTACGGACTGATCTCCTGTTCGGGCGACAAGTTCTTGAGCCTTATTAATTGCTTCATAGCTGGCGTTACTTTTGGGTGATGATGCTAAAAAAATAACGGTTTGCGATAAGATGATTCGTGCTTCTGGCCAGCCAATTACATTTACTGATTGGAAACAGGTATTTGCTAGAAGGAGCGCATTGGGGTTGGCATTGCCAATATCTTCAGATGCGATGATGAGTAATCTTCGGGCAATGAATAGTGGGTCTTCTCCTCCAGCGATCATCCGCGCTAGCCAGTATACGGCTGCGTTTGGGTCACTCCCACGTATCGATTTGATAAAAGCAGAGATGATGTCATAATGCTGTTCACCTGCTTTGTCGTACATGGCCATATTTTGTTGCACCTGTTGTGTTACCAAAGCGTTGGTGATCGTTAGCTTGGTTTGATTGACAGCGTTGACAACTATTTCTAATACATTGAGCAGTTTGCGTCCATCTCCTCCCGAAAGCCGGAACAGAGCCTCATATTCTTTGATGTGGATTTGTTTCTTGTTTAGAAATTCATCTCCCTGTATCGCCTTATTTAAAAGAGCTGTTAGATCAGCTTCGCTTAAAGGTTTGAGAATATAAACCTGGCAGCGCGAAAGGAGGGGGGAGATCACTTCGAAAGATGGGTTCTCAGTCGTGGCACCGATGAGGGTGATTAAGCCTCGCTCTACGGCACCCAATAGCGAGTCTTGTTGCGATTTAGAAAAACGATGAATCTCGTCGATAAACAATACAGGTAATTCGCCGCTGTCTTCTTTAATTTTTGTTGCTTTTTCTATGACCTCACGAATATCTTTAACGCCCGAGTTAATCGCACTCAAACTAAAAAAAGGTCGCTGGAGTTGTTTGGAAATAATAAAAGCCAAGGTTGTTTTTCCAACTCCGGGAGGTCCCCACAGGATTATTGAAGGAAGATATCCCCCTTCAATCACTTTTCGTAGAATGGAGTCCTTTCCAACAAGGTGTTCCTGGCCCACATAGTCGTTGAGGTTGGATGGGCGCATTCGCTCGGCTAGGGGTGGGGTATGTGCCATAAATGAGCTCAATAGTTGTTTGTAGTTGCGATAAAAATATCTTCTAAGCTTTTCCCGTGGTAAGCTCGTTTCAAATCATCAATGGGTTTATTTGCCACGATATGTCCTTTATTGATAATGACGACTTGATCACAAATCGCATCCACTTCTTGCATGATGTGTGTCGAGAGGATAATCGATTTTGTTTTGCCCAAATTTCTGATAAGTTGTCTGATGCCAGTAATTTGGTTGGGATCAAGTCCAGAAGTGGGTTCATCTAAAATGAGTACTTGAGGATCATGTAGGATGGATTGGGCGAAACCCACCCGTTGGCGATAGCCTTTAGAAAGGTCTGCTATCTTTTTATGCTGTTGATCCCCTAGACCTACTTGTTCAATCACATCCCTTATACGTTTTTTTTTGTTCGCAATTTGATGGATACTAGCCATAAAATAGAGCGACTCTTGAACGTATAAATCTAAATATAGGGGGTTGTGCTCGGGCAAATATCCGATCAAACGACGCACTTCCATAGGCTTCTCAACAATATCAAAACCACAGATACTTGCCGACCCTGATGTCGGTGGAATAAAGCAAGTGAGCATTTTCATGGTGGTCGATTTACCTGCTCCATTGGGTCCCAAAAAACCGAGTATTTTACCTGTTTCAGCTGTAAATGAAATTTGATCTACCACTTTTTGTTTGTCGTATATTTTGGTTATTTGATGGACTTGTACACTCATAATGCGTTGAAAAATAAATTAAGAGCCTGTTTAAATTTTATTCAACAATAATTTTATAGCGGATAGTTTGGTCATA